>JBJEVP010000131.1:0-2473 GCA_051884475.1 Candidatus Spyradosoma sp. | reverse complement strand
AGGAAATCGTCCGCGAAATCGTCGTTCCCGGCAAGCTCGTGAACATCGTCGTGAAGTAGTCCGCGGCGGCGCGCCGTGCGGGAACGGCGAAGTTTTTTCGAGAAAATTTTCTTTCGCGGGGACGCTTTTTTCATATAATCTGCTGACGCAGGAAACAAGCAACAACAACCCCTAAACGAAAGGTATTCCACGATGAAAAACATTCTCGTATGCATTGACGGATCCGCTTACGGACAGGTCTGCACGCAGTACGCCGTGTGGCTTTCCAGGCATCTTGACGCGAAGGTGACGGCGCTTTACGTTTCCGAGCTGTGGCAGTATGAGACCCCGCTGATCGCCGACTTCGGCGGCACGCTCGGCACGCAGCCTTATCTCGGCCTGACGGCGCAGCTCAAGGAAATCGAAAACGGCAAGGCGCAGGTCATCGGCGACTACGTGAGGAAGCAGTTCGCCGACGCCGGAATCGGCGGGAACGTCGAGTTCGAGCACCGCTCCGGCCTGCTCGTGGACTGCATCGACGAATTCGAGAACCAGCGCGGGAACATCGATTTCATCGTTTTGGGCAAACGCGGCGAGAACGCCAATTTCGCGAAGGGGCATCTCGGCTCCAACATGGAGCGCGTCATCCGCGCGTCGAGGCTCCCGTGCTTCGTCGCCAACCGCAAATTCATCGACCAGAAAAAGATTCTTCTCGCCTACGACGGCAGCCCGAGCGCGAACAAGGCGCTGAACTGGCTCGCGCGCACGAAGGCGTTCCCGCAGTGCGAAATCCACGTCGTCAGCGTCGGGAAGGCCGGCGCGGAGACGGACGCCACGAAGCTGCTCATCGAGGCCGAATCCGTATTTCAGGGCTCGGACAAGAAGCCGATCTGCCAGGCGCTTTCGGGTGCTCCGGGCGAGGCGATCGAGCGCTACGTCGTCGAAAACGGCGTCACCGCGCTGCTCATGGGCGCCTACGGTCATTCGCGCATCCGCCAGTTCATCATCGGGAGCACGACGAGCGAGCTCGTCCGCCGCTGCCTCGTTCCCGTGGTGATGTTCCGTTGAGGAGAGTCCCCGAGAAAGACTGATGACCGAGGATTCGTCCCGTTCCGTCGCGCCCCTGCTCGCCGTCGAAGATCTCCGCGTGGAATTTCGTTCCCGCGGGAACGTCTTCGAGGCGGTGCGGGGCGTTTCGTTCGCTTTGGAAAAGGGGGAAATCCTCGCCGTGGTGGGCGAGAGCGGCAGCGGAAAATCCGTCACGTCGCAGGCGCTCGCGGGGCTTCTGCCGGAGGCTCCGCTCTGCCGGGTCCGCGGGAGCGTGAAGCTGCGCGGACGGGAAATCCTCGGGCTTCCCGAGCGCGAGCTGAGGAAGATCCGCGGACGGGAAATCGCCTACGTCTTTCAGGATCCGCTCAGTTCGCTCAACCCCGTCTATTCCGTCGGCGCGCAGATCGACGAGGCGCTGCGCCTTCACGTTCCCGCGCTGAAGCCCGCGCGCGAGCGGCGGGAACGCGTGCGCGAAGCTCTCGCCGCCGTCGGCGTGAATCCCGACCTCGCGGACGAATTTCCGCACCGTTTTTCCGGAGGAATGCAGCAGCGCGCGATGATCGCGATGGCGCTCGCCTGCGAACCGCAGATTCTCGTCGCGGACGAACCGACGACCGCGCTCGACGTCACCGTGCAGAAACAGATCATGGAGCTGCTGCTTTCCGTGCGGGAACGCTTCGGCATGAGCGTGCTGCTGATCACGCACAATTTCGGGCTCGTCGCGCAGGTCGCGGACCGCGCGGTCGTGCTCTACCGCGGAGAGAAGGTCGAGGAGGGCGCCGCCGCGGACGTGATCTCCCGCCCGTCGCATCCCTACACGCGCGGGCTGCTCGCCTGCGTTCCCCGGCTCAGGGCGCGCTGAGCTCCGTCAGGAAAATTTTTTCAGCGCTCCGGCGCAGCCGTTTTCGATGATGTCGAGCGCGCGCTCGAAGTCTTTTTCCCCGCCGTAATAGGGGTCGGGAACGTGGTCGATTCCGGCGAACTCGCCCGTGCAGAACTCCGCGAATCGGCGGACTTTCGACGTGTCCGCTCCCGCGGGAGCGCGGTCGAGGATGTCGCGGAAATTGTCGTCGTCCATCGCCAGAATGAGGTCGAAATCCTCGTAGTCGGCGGCTCGGAGCTGCCGCGCCCGATGCGTGAAGCGGTAGCCCCGGCGCGTTCCCGCCGCCCGCATGCGCGGGTCGGGAAGCTGTCCGATGTGCCAGTCGCCCGTGCCGCAGGAATCGCATTCGAGCGTTCCCGCGAGTTTTTTTTCCGCGAGCATGGCGGAGAACACGCCGTCCGCCGCCGGGGAGCGGCAGATGTTTCCGAGACACACGAACAGAATCTTCATGCGCACAGACTAAAGGCGGAGACGGACGAAAGAAAGACAAATCTCCTTCGTCGCCCGCGCTCCGCTCACGCGAGGAGGCGGCGCATGATTTCGTCCACCTTCGCGGGATTC
>JBJEVP010000130.1:0-9667 GCA_051884475.1 Candidatus Spyradosoma sp. | reverse complement strand
GCGAACTCGAACTTCACGGCCTTCGGCGCCTTCTTCTGCTGCGCGAACGCGGCGGAGGGTGTTCCCGCCAGAAACGCGGCGAGACCGAGCGCCGCCAGCGCGGGAACGAAATAACGGATGCTTTTGCGGTGGGGTTTCTTCATGGCGGAAAAAACTACGAACGCCGCCGCGTTCCCGCAAGCATGAAAAAGGCGCGCGCGTCAGCGGAGCTCTTCCTCCCAGGAGGAGCCGAGGAGCACGATTTCCGGGTCGAGATCGATTCCGCGCTCGGCCTTGACGATGCCGTGAATCCGCCGCACGAGGGCGACGACGTCCGAGGCCGTCGCGCCGTCGCGCGCGATGATGAAGTTCGCATGAACGTCGGACACCTCCGCGCCGCCGACGCGCGAGCCCTTGAGCCCGAGGCCGTCGATGAGCTTGCCCGCGGGAACGTTTTCGGGATTGCGGAAAGTGCATCCGGCGGAACGTTCCCGCGGCTGCGAGCCCCTCCGCACTTCGGCGTAGGCGTCCATCACGGTGCGGATCTCCTCCGGCGGGCGATGATCCCGCGCGGAAAGCACCGCGCCGAGCACGATCGCGCCGTGAAGCTCCGGGCAGTCGCGATAGGCGGGCGACATGCGTTCCCGCGTGGCCTCGTGCCTCAGACCGTCGGGAGTGATCCATTCGACGGATTCGACGACGTCGAAGATCGACGCGCCCATCGCGCCCGCGTTCATGCGCAGCGCGCCGCCGAGCGTTCCCGGGATGCCTTCGAGAAATTCGAAGCCGCCGAGCCCCTCGCGCACGGCGAACGCGCAGAGCTCCTTGAGCCTCGCGCCCGCGCCGACGCGGATGCGGTCGCGCCCGTCCTCGGAGGATTCCTCCTCCGCGTCGCGCACGCGCCTCACGCGGCGCACGCCGCGCCACGCCGGCTGCGAAAGCCGGACGACGAGCCCCGGAAATCCCGAGTCCGCGACGAGCAGGTCGGAGCCGCGGCCGAGCGCGAACACGGGAACGCCGCACACGGACGCGCCCCGCAGCAGCGCCTCGAGCTCGTTCACGTCGGCGGGCTCCGCGTAGTAGCGGGCGTCTCCGCCGAGCCCGAGCGTCGTGCATTTCGCGAGATTTTCGTTTTCCCTGAAGACGGCGCCCGGCGGCAGAAGCTTCTTCATGCGCTCGCCGAAATCCTCCGTCTTCCCGCGCGGACGCGACGCTTCGGCGAGCCAGAGCTCGCGCACGAAGACGGCGGCGGCGACGCGGTCGATGTCTCCCGCCCCGACGAAGGCGACGACGACGTCCTTTTCCTTCGACTCGTCGACGATTTCTCGCAGACGCGCGAACAGCGCGGGCATTTCGGAATAAAGCCGGATGTTGCCCGTTCCCGCGGGAACGTTCGCGAGAATGTCCGCGGAATCCCCGCCGGGCATGCGCGCCTCGCCCGCGGAATAGACGGGCATGAGCAGCGTCTCGTCGGCGACCGAAAGCGCGCGGGCGAACTCCGCCGCGTATTGCCGCGTGCGCGAGTGGCGGTGCGGCTGGAACACGGCGACGAGGCGCCCCAGATGCGTCTCGCGAAGCAGGCGCAGCAGCGCGGAAATCTCCGTCGGGTGGTGCGCGTAGTCGGCGACGACCTTCAGGTTCCCGCCGCGGAAAAGCACGTCCTGGCGACGGCGCATTCCGGAAAATTTTCCGAGCGGCGCGACCCCGATTTTCCCGTCGCTCACGAAGGCGGTCGCCGCGAGCGCGAGCATCGCGTTCATCACGTTGAAACGCCCCGCGACGGGCAGCGTCAGCGTTCCCGCGGCGAATTTTCCGCCGAGCTCGACACGCGTCTCCGTCGTTCCCGCGCTGAGCACGCGGAACGCGTAGTCACCGCTCGGCCCGACCTTGAACACGGGAACGTTCAGCTCGCCCGAAATCCGGACGAGCCGCGCGGAATTTTCGGGAATGAAGACGGCGCGGCGCGTGCGCAGAAACAGTTCGCGGAACGTGTTTTCCAGATCCTCCTCGCTCCGATAGTAGTCCGGATGATCCCAGTCCAGATTCACGGCGACCGTGATTTCGGGAGAAAATCCGGCTATCGTGCCGTCGCTCTCGTCCACTTCGGCGACGACCCAGTCCGTCGCCGTCGAACAGTGCGCGGGCGGGAGCGCCGCGTTGCGGTAAAGCCCTCCGAGCACGTAGCCCGCGTCCGTTCCCGCCGCGGCGAGCGACTGCGCGAGCATGCCGCTCGTCGTCGTCTTGCCGTGGCTTCCGCAGACGGCGACGAGCTTTTTCGACGCGACGCGCTCGGCGAGCAGTTCCCCGCGGCGCACGATGCGCATGCCGCTCCGCCGCGCGAAGTCATAGAGCGGATGCCCGGGCTTCACCGCGCTCGAACGCCCGACGAGCGCCGTGCCGGGCTCGGGCGACGAAGTGAACCGCACGCCCGCCCTCTCGACGAACGCGAGCATCGGAGAATCCGTCGAATCGTCCCAGCCGGACACGTCCCAGCCCTCGCCGCGCATATAGACGGCGAGAGGCCCCACGCCCATGCCGCAGACTCCGAGCAGCCATGCGGACTTCCGTTCCGTTTTTTCTTCGGGAGAAAGCATCTTGGAGAAATTCCTGATTTCTGAATCGTCGTTCCCGTGTTCGCCCTCGGCGCCCGCTCACGCCTGTTCGGAGCGGAAGATTTTCCGTTCCTTCGTGGCGTACTGTTCAAGGTCGGAGACGACGTTGTCCCAGACGTATTCGAGCGCGAGCAGATCCATGTTCCCGCGGAAGCGCGCGAGCAGCGCGTCGTCGGCGACGACGTCGAGCGCGGTCGCCGTGAGCGTCCCGATTTCGGTCTGCGGCACGAAGATTCCCGCGCCCTTTTCCTGATAGTATTTCGCGTTGGCGGTCTGGTGGTCGTCCGCCGCGAACGGATACGGCACGAGCACGGCGGGAACGCGGCAGGCGATGCACTCGGCGAGCGTTCCCGCGCCCGCGCGGGAGACGACGAGGTCCGCGGCGGAAAGCGCGTCAGCCATCGCGTCGCAGAACGGAATGAAGCGCGCGACGGTCTTCGCGCCCGATGGGGAGACGCGTTCCCGCACGGGCTCGGGAACGTCCTTGCCCGGACCGGTCACGCAGAGCACGGAGACGCCGGCGTCGGAAAATTTTTCCCACGCGGAAAAAATCCAGTCGTTGAGCGGCGTCGCGCCCTGGCTTCCGCCGAAGACGGCGACGAGCTTTCCCGTCGCGGGAAGGCCGAGCCGCCCGCGCGCCTCCGCCTTCGGGAGCGCGCGGATTTCGCGCCGCACGGGGAACCCGGCGGAGCGGAACGAAAGCGGCGAAAGTCCCTTCACGCGCACTCCCGGCGGCAGATAGACGCGCGTCGCGATGCGCGAAATCCAGCGCACGGCCTTCCCGGGAATCCGGTTCGCCTCGTGCAGAATCACGGGAATGAAAAGCGCCTTGCACACGAGCGCCATGCCCAGCGTCATGAAGCCGCCGAAGCTCACGAAGGCCGCGGGGCGGTTCTTCGTCAGAAAAGCGAACGCGAACGCCACGGCGGAAATCTGAGAGCAGACGAACTTCAGCAGCCCGGCGGGAGTGAAGACCAGGCCGGCGCCGGGAGCGCGGCGGAACTCGAGCTGCGGGTATTTTTCCAGCAGCCGGGCGTCGATCTTCTTGCGGCTCACGATGAGCACGCAGCGGTATCCGAGCGCGACCAGGCGCTCCGCGAGCGCGATTCCGGGCGAAAGATGCCCGCCGGTGCCTCCGCAGGCGATGACGAATGTTTTTCTCATGGATGATTCTCTTTCTTCAATAAGCGGCGGGAGTCCGACGGAGCGCGGCGGGGCTCTTCCGCTTCTCCGCGGTCGGCGGGGAGAGCCTCGGGTTCGGGCGGCGGCGGGAACACGCTGCGCCGCCAGCCGCGCATCGCGTTCACGATGAGGCCGACGAACGAAAACATCACGACGAGATTGCTCCCGCCGTAGCTGATGAACGGAAGCGACATCCCTTTCGTCGGCAGCATTCCCGTGACCACGCACATGTTGATCAGCGCCTGCAGCACGATGAAGAGCATCGCCCCGAAACAAAGATTGAAATGGAACACGTCGGGAATCCGCCGCAGCCTCCGGCACACGAAGAAGAACAGCGTGAAGAACACGCCGACCATTCCCGCGGAACGCACGAAGCCGAACTCCTCGCCGACGACCGCGAACACGAAGTCCGTGTGCGCTTCCGGAAGAAAATAGCGGTACTGCACGCCGTCGCCCAGCCCGGAACCCTCCACGCCGCCGCAGCCGAAGCCGACCAGCGCCTGCCAGAGCTGATAGCCCTCCTGCAGCTTCGTTCCCTCCGGATCGAGAAAAGCGAGCACGCGCGCCAGGCGATTCGGCCAGAAATAGACCACGACCGAAAACGCCGACACGCCCAGAAGAATCACGGGAACGAGATAGCGCAGCCGACCGCCTGAAAGAAAAAGCATCAGCATCCCGACCGCCGCGCAGAGCGCCATCGTGCCCAGGTCCGGACCGAGAGCCACCAGCCCGCAGACCAGACCGACGACCAGGCACGGCTTCAGAAAACCGTTCAGGAAATCCGCGCGCGCCTCCCGGGTCGGCACCGGAAAAATCCCCCTGAAGCGGAACCACTCGATTTTTTCGTTCTGGAGAAAACGCTGCGCTCCCGCGAGGTAATGCGCGAGCGCGAGCACGAGCGCGATCTTCGCGGGATCGCTCGCCTGCAGCCGAAGCACTCCGAGATTGATCCAGCGCCACGAGCCGTTCACCTCCACCCCCGGGAACGTCGCTCCGAAAATCTTCACGCCGGGAATCGCGAAGCGCGCGCAGACCAGCAGAAAGCACGCCGCCGCCAGAATCCGCCACGTGTATTTTCTGAGAAACTCCAGATTCGCCCGCGCGAAAAAAACGCCCGCCGCGACCGCGGGAACGAGATAGAGAAGCTGCATCCGGAACGTGTAGAGCGGATCGTGCGCCATGCGCATCGATTCGCGCATGTATTGCCCCGCGCTCGTCTGCACCACGAGGCCGAACGTCACCAGCGCGAGCGCGATGAAGACGACAATCCCCGCCTCGAAATCAAAGCGGGGAAGTCTGGAATGGGAAACGGAACGATTCGGCATCGCTCGGCGCTTTTCCTTCGCGTTCGCCGTGACGGGAAAATTCCGCGGCGGCGGAAAAATCACTCGGCGGGCGTTCCCGTCGCGGGAACGGCGGTCGCGGGAGAAGATTCCGCCGGAGCGGACGCGGGCGCGTCGTCGTCGAGACTGCGGAAACCGCCTTCGGGCATTCCGAGATTTTCATCGACGGTCGTCGCCTGCTTGTCGGACGCGGCTTCCGACGCCTTTTCCGGCTCGGACTTCGCGGGAACGGCCGGATCGGGCTGCGCCGCGGGAGCGGCTTCGGACTTTTCGGAGGACTCGTCCTTCGCTTCCGCGGGAGCGGCTTCCGACGCCTTCGACGGAATCACGAGCTTCTGCCCCGCGAAGATCTTGTCCGACTTGAGATTGTTCGCCTTCTTCAGCTGGGAGACGGAGACCTTGAACTTGCGCGCGATCGTGCCGAGCACGTCGCCCTTTTCGACGACGTAGATTTCGCCTTCCGCCTTGGCCTTTTCTTCGGCCGACTTCGCCTTAGGCGCCGGGATTTTCAGCGTCTTGCCCGCGTAGATGGGATCGTTGAGCGCAATGCCGTTCGCGGCGGCGATTTCCTTCGGCGTGACGCCGAAACGCACGGCGATCGTCGAAAGCATGTCGCCCTTCTGCACGAGGTAAATCTGTTCCTTGCCGGCGGCGGCGGGAGCGGCGGCCGGCGATTCCGCCGCCGCGGAAGAGGTCGCGGCGGGCTTCGTCTCCGCGGGAGCGGGCTGAGCCGAGACCGGACGAGCCGACGCGGGGGCCGAGCTCGCGGGAACGGCGGCGGCGGGTTCGCCGGACGCGGGAACGGCTCGGGCGGGCTGAGCCGCGCTGCGCGCTCCGCCGGAATAGACGCTCGTGTCGCCCTTCCACGTGGTGTCGGGCTCGGAAACGGGACCGCGGCATCCGTTGACCAGGAGGAGGAACACGCAAATATGTGCGAAAACGACTCCGGAAACTGTGAGCAACGATTTCATTGTCTGTGTTTTTTTGACTTTCTTTTTTTCTGAATTTTTATGTGGAAATGAAACCCTGCGGAGCCTTTCGGCGTCCCGCTCGGTTTAACGCGGATTTTGAATTTTTTTCTCGGGAAGTCGAAACTATTTTTGAGTTATCCACAAAAAAATTATTCACATGTCCCTTTTCCGCCGATTTTTGTGAATAAGTCGCCTCCTCCGCTTAAAATCGGACATCGCTCAAGTAAATTCATCGAGAATTCTCTGTTCGGCCTCGAGGTTATTCACATCGCCTCGATTTTTCCTTTGTGAACAACTTTGTGAAAATCTGATTCCACGATCGTCTCGGCAAAACTCCTTTCGGACCCATGACTTCCGGGGTGCAAGCGAAAAAGGGCGTGTCTAAAATTTTGGCGGCGGCGACAACTTGGAGGGAATCGGCGAGCTCCGATTCTCACTCATCCGCTTCCCGCGTCATTCGCGGAAATAATCGCAGAAATGGAAGAACGAAAGCGGGAACCGCAAAATCAGACGTTCCAAGAAGGCGGCGTAAGCGGCGGGAACGTTTTCCTCCGGAGCCCTTTCCGCGAAAAACGTGTAGGTCGAGGCCCCCGTCTTCACGCAGGCGACGAAAAACACCGGGCATTCCATCAGCCGCGCGAACGTGAACACCCCGCGCGGAAGCCGGACTTTTTCGTCGAGCAGAGAAACGACGACGTTGCGTTCGGGCGTTCCCGCCGAAACGCGGTCCGCCGCCATCATCACGATTTCCCCTCGGGCGATCGCGTCCTGCATTGCCGACGCCGTTCCGACGTCGACGTCGCGCGTCGGATGAATGAAGACGTTTTCCGCGCGGCAATGGCGGCGGTAAAATTCGAGGAAGATTCCGCTCTGCTCGACGTCCTGAAACGCGTGCATGACCCGCGGAGCAAGATCGCTTCGGGAACGATGCAGACTCTGCAGAATCTCGATGTTCCCGACGTGCGAGCACAGGAAGAACATGCCTTTCCCCGCGTTCGCGGCGTCGCGCAGAGCCCGAAAATCCTCGTTTTCCTCGATGCGGAAAGCGATTCCGCTTTTCCGCAGAGACGCCGCGTCGATCTTGTCGAAAAGCGAAAACGTGAACGCCATCACGTGCGCGAGACTCGAAAATTTCGCCGGCGGCAGCCCACGCCGTTCCCGCGCCGCGTTCAGCACGCGCCGATACGCGCGCGACGCCTCCCGCGCCGGACGAGCCGCGAGGAAAATCACGAATCCGACGACCGCGAGCGAAATTCTGAAAACGAAAAGCGGACAGAATCGGTAAATCGCCCACAGCACGGCGAGCCGCAGACGCCCCGCGCCCTGCTCCTTCTGCTCGAACCATTCGCCCGCGCGCGGTCTTCCCGCCGAAGGCTCGCCCGCGACCGCCGAATAAAAATACGCGAACGCGAGTCCGAGCCCGAGCGCGACGCCCATCGAACGCGTCAGCGCGAAGCTCGTGAACGCGAGCAGTCCGAAGCTCAGCGCGCTCGTCGCGCAGGAAAGCAGCACGGGCAGCTCGCGCCCGCGTCCGCCCGCCATGCGGAAAACGCCGTAATCCAACGTGAACCCGACGACGAGGAAGAAGGACAGAAAATGGAAAAACGACAGCGGCACGCCGCAGAATCCCGACACGGCGACGACCGTCGCGATCGCCGCCGCCGGCGCGAAGAGCAGCCGGAACGCCCGCCGCCGATACACGGCGAAAAGCACGAGAAACAGCGCCGCGAACGCCGCGGCAAGCAGGCGGTACGTCTGCCCGCGATAACTTTCCAGCAGCGAGGAAACCGCCGCGCCCGGCGTCAGCGTGAACATGCCTTCGGGCGCCTTGAAATCCGAGCTCACGGGAACGACGGAAAAATCTCCGCCCGGCTCGCGGAAGTAGAGCGCTTCCGCCAGCCGCTTCAGCGCGGGCGGCGCGCTTTCGAGCGAAACGGGCGGCGTTTCCTCGAAAACGAATTTCCCGGGAAGCCCCAGCGTTCCCGCCAGATCTTCCCGCGCGAAGAGTTCGCGGACGAGCGCCGCGTTTTCGCGCTGCCGTTCCGCCGACGGCAGGAACGCCGAAATCCGCGTTCCCGTGAGCCCCGCGCGTTCCTCCCTGCGCGCGACGTCCTCCGCGTCCGCCCCGGGCACGACGCAGAACGCGGATTCGCCCGTCACTCCCGCGACGCGCATGAAAAACCGGTCGCGCTCCGCGAGTTCGTCGTTCGGACGATACAGCGCGCGGGCATCGTCCTTCACGGAAACGAGACAAATTCCGCCCGCGACGAACACGGCGAGCGCGAACTTTCCCCGAGCCAGCGCGGCGCGGCAGAATCCCGCCAGCCGGCACGCGAATTTTTCCGCGGCGGCGACGCGCGGCGGGAACGACGCCGAAGCGAGAAGCTTTTCCTCGAAAAGCAGGACGAACGCCAGAACGAACGCGAGCCCGACCACCGAAAAGAGCGCCATCTGCCTCAGCACCGGAAACGACGAAAACCACAGCACGGAAAACCCGATCGCCGTCGTCAGAAACGCCATCAGCATCGGGCGCGAGACGTTCTCGTTCCCGCGCAGATAAAAATGAAACGAGTAGTCCGCCGCGAGCCCGACGAGCGTCGTCCCGAACACGAACGTCAGCACGTGGGGTTCCGGGAAAACCAGCGCCGTCGCCGCGCCGCCGCCCAGCACTCCCGCGGCGACGCTCGCGGAGACGGGCACGAGAAAACGCAGCGAACGGAAGAGCGCGAGCAGCAGAGCGAGCAGCGCGCCCGCGCCGACGAACGCGAGCGCGTTCAGCTCCGCGCGGCTGTTCCTCGCCGCCGAAACCGTGTGAAGCGGCACTCCGCTCACGTGCACTCGAACGCCGGGGATTTCGACGGAAGTGAGCGCGTCGGCCGCCGCGCACAAAGCGTCCTGCCCGAGGTTCTCCTCCAGTTCCGGCGCGAGAAAGACGAAGACCTTCCCGTCGGCGCGCGCGGCGAGCACGCCGTCTTCCGGAGCGAAGCCGTGACGCGAAAACGGCAGCCCCGCCAGGAAACGCGTGGTCAGCCCGAACGGGTCCCTTTTCGCGGGAACGCCGCCCGCGACCGGCGAAAGCCAGTGCATCGCCGCGCGTTCCGAGACTTCGGAAAAACGTTCCGCGAGCAGCGCGGCCCGATCCTCCTCCGAAAGCAGACCGCTCCCGTGCGAAGCGTAATAATCGAGCAGTCCGCGCAGTTCGCCCGAAGAAAGCGCGTTTCCGCGGGTACGGAAAAACCGCTCCGGCACCGCGCGCGAAAATTCTTCCGCTCCGCGCTTCGCCGTCGCGAAATCGTCAGCCTCGATCAGGACCTGAAAACGCAGGGCGTTCGCCCGAGAAAGCGCGACGAGCGCCGTTTCCTCCTGCGTTCCCGCGGTTCCGAGCAGACCGAGCAGATTCGTGCGCACGCGCGGAGGACAGAGCAGAAGCGCCGCCGCGCACGACGCGAGCGCCGCGACGTAAATCCAGCGCGCCGCCCGCGAAAACCGTTCCGAGTCGAAAGCCATATTAAGATTTTCACTATACGCCCCGCGGCGTTCCCGCGCAAAAATTTTATTGCGGGAGCCCCGCGCATAGGGA
>JBJEVP010000129.1:0-2506 GCA_051884475.1 Candidatus Spyradosoma sp. | reverse complement strand
TGTTCCTTCCCGGTTCAAATTTTCAACTTTCAACTTTCAATTCTCAACTGAAGAAGCGGCGGGACGCCGCTTCTCCGTTCCTTCCCGGTTCACCGCTCCTGCGAATCTTCTTGCGTGAAAATGCGCAGGAATTTAACTTTTCCGCAGATATCGGTCCCGTTTTCCTCATGCGCGTCTTTCTTTTCGTTTCCTGTTTTTCGTTCCTGTGCGTTCCCGCGTTCGGGTCGGATTTTTCGCTGCGCGATCTCGGCGGCGGGAACGCCGAAATCTCCAAATACGAGGGCTCGTCCGCGAGCGTGACCGTTCCCGCTGCGCTCGACGGCAAGCGCGTCGTCTCCGTGGGCGCGTGGGCGTTTTTCGGCAACGAGTTCCTGCGCGAAGTCGCGCTGCCCGAGGGGCTGACGGAGATCGGCGAGGGCGCGTTCGCGCAGTGCCCGGCGCTCGAACGCGTCGCGTTCCCGTCGTCTCTGAAAAAGATTTCCGCGCACGCGTTTTCCGGCTGCGTCGGGCTTTCGCAGGTCGCGCTTCCGGCGTCGCTCGAATCGCTCGGCGCCGAAGCGTTCGCGCACTGCGACGCGCTGAAAAGCGTTTCCGGCCCGGACACGCTCGCCGAGCTCGGCGCGGGAGCGTTCCCGCTTTCCGCTCCCGAGCTGTTCCCGCAGGCTCGGTTTCCCGCGCTCGAAATCGAATCCTTCACGCTCGAAGACGCGTCCGGCGACCTCGCGATCGACGCCGACGAGCGCTGCGCGCTCCGCGTCGCGCTCGCGAACCGGGGCACGGCGGACGCCTACGGCTGCCGCTTCCGCATCGTTCCCGCGCGGGAAAACTCCGCGCTCGCGTTTCCGCGTTCGCTCGGCGTCGTGAAGATCCCCGCCGGGAAAAGCGTCGTCTTCTCGCTGCCCATCCGCGCGGCGCACGGTCTCGCCGACGGCGAGGCGGAGTTCGCGTTTTCGCTCAAGGAGCCGCGCGGTCTGGACTCCGAGGAGCGCCGCTTCGTCGCGCAGACGCGCGCGTTCGCGCCGCCCGCGCTCAAGATCGCCGATTCGCGGGTCAGCGTCGAAGGCGGATCGCGCCTCCGCAAGAATTTTCCGTTCGCGCTGCAGGTCTATCTGCAGAATATCGGCAAGGGCGCCGCGGAGAACGTCGCCGTCGAAATCGAGCTTCCGAAGGGCGTGATTCTCATCGACGGCGAGGAGCGCCGCGAGTTCGCCGCGTTCCGCTCCGGCGCCGCCGAGCCGCTCGAATATTCGATTCTCGTGCCGTCGCGCTTCCGCGGGAACGAGATTCCCGTGCGCGTGAAGATTTCCGAAAAATACGGCGAATACGCCGAGAGCTGGACGCGGACGTTCACGCTCAACTCCGTAGTCGCCACCGGCAAGACCATATTCCGGCCGAAGCCCGGGAACGACGCTCCGAAAATCGAGCTCGCGTCCTTTTCCTCCGGCGTGGACAAGGACATTCCCCGGAATCCCGAAGACCGTTCCCGCAACGTCTTCGTCGCGGTCGTCGCCAACGAGGATTATTCAGACGTGGAGCGGGTGCCGCACGCGGTGAACGACGGGCTCGTCTTCGCGGAATACGCGAAAAAGACGCTCGGCGTTCCCGAGCGCAACGTGCACGTGGAGACGGACGCGACGAGCGGAAAAATGCGCGCCGCCGAACTCTGGATCGAGGACGCCGTGCGCGTGTATCCCGACGCGGAAGTGATCTTCTACTACGCCGGGCACGGCGTTCCCGTGATTCAGGACGGGAAAATCACGGGCAAGCGCCTGCTGCCGACGGACGTTCCCGCCGCCGACGCGGAGTTCTCCGCGGTGGACGTGGACGCGTTCCTCGCGCGCCTGGGCGAGCTCGGCGCGAAGCAGGTGACGGTGTTCCTGGACGCGTGCTTCAGCGGCACGCTCAAGAAGGGCGACCGCCTCGCCCGCGCGGCCACCGGACCGGTGACGGCGTACGGGAAGATGGTCGTCTTTTCCGCGGCGAGCGGCGACCAGAGCGCGCAGTCGCTGGACGACGAGAAGCACGGCCTGTTCACCTACTGCCTGCTGAAAAAACTGCAGGACACGAAGGGCGACCTGACGTGGCGCGAACTCGGCGAGCACCTGGAACGCCGCGTGCCGCAGCTCGCGCACGAAAACGGGCTGTCCGTCCGGCAGACGCCGACGATGAGCGTGAGCGGCGACTTCGACCTCGACCGCAAAATCACGGAATCGAAATGAGCCGGTCGTCGAATTCACCGGGAGTAGGAAAAAAACTTTCGACTATCCTCTCTCCCTCCTCTTTTTTTTAACTGGAAGTAATAGAAGTAAAAAAAGTTTGAACCGGAAAGGAACGGAGAAGCGGCGTCCCGCCGCTTCTTCAGTTGAGAATTGAAAGTTGAAAATTGAAAATTTGAACCGGGAAGGAACAGAAGAGAAAGAAGAAAGAACAATGGATAATTGATAATGGATAACTGATAGTTCTCACTGTGTTTTTGCCTGAGCAAAAACTTTGAACACTCAATTAT
>JBJEVP010000128.1:0-2512 GCA_051884475.1 Candidatus Spyradosoma sp. | reverse complement strand
TGAGGGCTTAGAGCTTAGAGGGAGAAATCCGTTTTCATCCGTTCCATCCGTGTTTCTCTTCCTTCTTTCTCTTCTGTTCCTTTCCGGTTCAAACTTTCTTTTACTTCTATGACTTCTAGTAAAAAAAGCTGAGAGCTGAGGGGTGAGAGCTTAGAGGAAAGCTTAAGAGCTTAAAAGCTGAAGAGTTTAGGAGAAGGGCTGTGTGCCTCCGTTTTCATCCGTTCCATCCGTGTTTCATTTTCTTCTCCTTCTTTCTCTTCTGTTCCTTTCCGGTTCAACCTTTCTTTTACTTTTTTCGCCTTCGCGGTTTTTCCTCAGACGCGGACTGCGCAGAGATTTTTTTTGAAAAAGCCGCGAAAAAACGCTTGCGGGGATTTGTTTTTTTTTTGGTAAAAATGGAATTTGAAAATGGGTCAGATTTCTCTGAAACGCGATTTCTCCTCATTTCCGAATCATTTAACCAAAAAAATCAAAATGAAAAAGACCATCACCATCGCGGCGCTCGTCGCCGCCGCCGCGGCTTCCACGCCGCTTTACGCCGTCGATCCTTTGCGCCCGCAGGACATCATCGTCGTGGACGAGGGAACTTCGCGCGAAATCACCCCCGAAGAAAAGGAAGCGCTTTTGAAAGTGCCTTCCCAAAACACCTACGTCATCGTCAAGGACGGGCTCGGCACGCTGACCGTGACCGACGTCGCCGCCGACGACGCGGGCCTGATTCGGACTCCGCTTGAAGTCCGCGAAGGCACTCTCGCGCTCAAGAACAGCACGATGAACATAACTTCGTATCCTTTCGGGATCACCGTTTCGGGCGATCAGGCGAATCTTGTCTTGGACAATTCCACGCTCGATCTCAAACGCACCGATGGCATCCAAGTTTACCAGGTTTCCGCCACGGTCGGCGGCATGGACGGCGACGGCTCCGTCACGCTCAAGAACGGTTCGACATGGATCGTGGAGCACTGTCTTTACGTCGGTGCCAAGACGATCACATGGCAGGGCGTTCCGACCGAGCTCAATCCCGGTTCATACAAATCGACGGACACGTCTTCGACGGAATTCTACCGCCCGGACATTCCCGCGAATAAGGATTCCGTCGGAAAAATCGAAGTGCTTTCCGGTTCGAGACTTCAGGTCGGCATGGACCTTTATCTTTACGGAAAAGGTTCTTCGCTGACCGTTTCCGGAGAAGGATCGACGGTGTCCGCGACGAAATATTCTCCGAGCACGACATACGGCGGTTGGATTTGGGTCGGATACAATTCTCTTTCCGAAGAGGGGCAGACGACGCTGAACGTTCTCGACGGAGGAAAGGTCAGCGCTGATCGAGGCATCGTTCTTGGCGGCTCCGCCGGAGATTACGGCGTGGCCAACATTTCCGGAGCGGGTTCCTCTTTGGAGACGGCGCAGTTATTTGTCGGCTTTCAGGGAACCGGAGCGATGACGATTTCGGACGGCGGCAAGGTGACAGGGTCTGTCGCGGTCGGGTATTACAGCGGTTCGAACGGAACGCTTTCAGTCTCCGGAGCGGGTTCTTCTCTGGAGACGGCGGAGTTGAATGTCGGCTATTATGGAACCGGCGAGATGACAATTTCGGACGGCGGTAAGGTGACGGCGGGCTCTGTTTATGTCAACTCCGCGTCTTCTCTCGCGATTACGGGCGGGACGCTCATCGTTTCCGGAAACGACCTGGTCGTCAACGAAACGATGTATCCCGCGCTGGACAACAATGGAACGATTTCGATCGACGCGTCGGCGGGCAAGATTCAGCTGACGGGCGATTCGGCGACGATTTCGAACACGGGCAAGTTCGTCATTTCCGCGGGAACGATGGATGCGGGAACGACGGCGACGGTCGTCACGGACAAGAGCGGAAACGCGGTCGTGCTCACGGGAACGGTCAATGCCTTCGGCGGAACGTATGAAAACGGCGTGTTCACCGCGGGCGCGAAAACGGAAGTGGAAGGCCCGATTTCTTCCGCCACGGAAGTTTCCGCGGGATGCCGCATCGAAGTGACGCACAGCGAATCGACGGTCGTGCTTTCGACGACGACGGAGGCGATCTCCGTCTCCAAGGCGGAATCGATCGCGACGGCGGAAGTCGTGCTCCCGAAGGCGAACGAAACCGTGGTCGCGGCGTGGTCGTTCGAAATCACGAAGGAAGAAAACACGGAAGTCATGGTGACGCTGGACGTCGGCCCGGACGTCGGGCTGGATTCGATCCGCGTCTATCACAAGTCGAACGACGCCGCGGAGTGGGACGACGTGACGGGAACGGATCAGATCTCGAACGTGACGCTCTCCGAAGGGAAGCTGAGCTTCATCACGAAGAGCTTCTCGAGCTACGCGGCCGCGATCGTTCCCGAACCGTCGGCGTTCGGTCTGTTCGCGGGCCTGGGCGCGCTGGCGCTCGTCGCGTCGCGCCGTCGTCGGCAGAAGAAGGCCTGAAGTTCAAGGCGCAAGACCTGAAGAAGGGCGTTCCCGTGAGTCATTCGCGGGAACGCTTTTTTTT
>JBJEVP010000127.1:0-9809 GCA_051884475.1 Candidatus Spyradosoma sp. | reverse complement strand
AACAGGCGAAGGTGTTCCCGCCGATGGTCTGCTCCATGGTGCAGGTCGGCGAAGAGACCGGTCAGCTGCCGGAAATGCTCACGCGCGTGGCGGACACCTACGACGAAGAAGTGGACAACGCCGTCGGCGCGCTCACTTCCATCATCGAGCCGGTGCTGATTCTCTTCCTCGCGGTCGTCGTCGGCACGATTGTCGTCGCGATGTTCATGCCGATCATCACGATCATCCAGAAAATGGCGTGAGCGTTCCTTCCGCTCCGCGCAAAAAAAAAAGCGTTCCCGCACTCGGGAACGCTTTTTTTTTGCGCGCGGGAATGAGGTCCGCGTCCGATTCTCTTCTTATCGCCGGTTCCGCGAAGCCTTCAGGAGCGCCTCGCAGAAAATCAGGTCGGCGGGAACGGTCAGTTTCGGATTCGGCGAATCGTTTTCGACGAGGGCGACGGGAACGCCGAGCGCGGCGGCCGCGGCGACGTCGTCCGTGACGAAGATGTTTTCCCCGAGGATTTTTTCGTAGGCGGAAAAGATTTTCCCGAGAGGAAAGACCTGCGGCGTCTCCGTTTCCCAAAGGCGGGAACGATCGAGGTCCTCCGTTTCGCAGGCGGCGTCCGGGCGCGTTCCCGCGGGAACGCGCTTGACGGTGTTTCGGCAGCGGTGCGCGAGCACGGCGCCGCCTTCGCGGGCGACGACTTCCGCGAGCTTCCGCAGGTTTTCGGGCGTGACGAGCGGGCGCGCGCAGTCATGAATGAAGACGGGAGCGTCGTCGGGAGCGTGCCCGTCGGTCTTCAGCGCGCGGAGTCCGTTGAATACCGAGTCTCTGCGCTCGGAGCCTCCACGGACGAAAAGCGCGTCCTTCGCGAGCATCGGGGCATCCGTCTCCGCGATTCTCCGGATTTCGTTCCGCTGTGCTTCGTCGCGGAAAACGAAGACCGCGCGGGAGAAGATTCCCGCCGTCTCGAAGGAGCGCAGCGGGTAGGCGAGCGCCGGCGTTCCCGCGAGCGGCGCGAGAATTTTGTCGGAGACGCAGCCCCGCATTCGTGAGCCGCTTCCTCCGCAGAGAAACACGGCGAGAGCATTCGGTTCAGGTCTGTTCATCGTCATTCGGGGCTTCGTCCGTTTCCGGAAACCGTTCTTCCACGTCGGACTCCGCTTCGGCGTCTTCTTCGTCGTCGGGAATTCCGAAGGGCGAGGCGGGCGTTCCCGCGCCGCCTTTTTCCGGATGCGGGAGCTGCGGGACGCGGTAATTCGCGTTGAGCACGGCGATCGTCGGGAAGAGCGAAACTCCGAGGTAGCCCGTGCCTCCGGCCTTCGGCCGAAGCGAGGCGTCCGGCGGAAAGTTTTCCGGCATGAAGACCGGATAGTTTCCGGCGCCGTTCTGCCTCGGAAATCCGAAGTGTTCGAAATACGGCGAAAGGTTCTTCTTCGTCGCCTGAGACCAGAGCATCACGAACGTGCGGCGTTTTTCGTCGTCGCCGGAGAGCGGAAGACGGTTGCGTACCGTGTAGGCCTTGAAGGTTTTGGCGAGCGCTTCCCATCCCGTCGCTTCGACGACGGGGATGTAGGCGGAAAGCCGCTGGTAGGGCACGCCGGGATCGTGGCGGAAGTCTTCCGTGTCGGCTTCGTCCGCTTTTTTTTCGCGTTCCCGCCGTCCCGTTTCGGAGGATTTTTCCGAGAGAATTTTTTTGCGTTCTTCCTTGCGCTCGAGCTCCTCCTGCTTGAGTTTTTCCCGAATGGCCTTGGGATTTTTCTCCTCTTCCTCCCGACGCTTGATTCGGGCGAAACAGGCGGACTGCAGCGCGGGAACGTCGAAAAACGTCGAGGCTTTGCGCCCCGTCGCTCTTTCCATGCAGTAGAGCGCGAGCAACGCCGCGGGAGTGTCCTTGTCGCCTTCGAACGTCCAGGCGTCGCCGACGACGTTGCGCGCGATCGCGAAAAAGAGTTCCCATGCGCCGTCCCTGCGGATGCGTTCCATGTCCCAGTACGAGCGAGACCAGAGCAGGTTGCCCGCGATCGGCGTGCCGCTGTGTCCGGCGGCGGCGGTCGTTTCCGCGTCCGTGACGAAGCGCATGGCGCGGCGGCGCTCCTTGGGGGCGGCGACGATGCGGTCGAGCTCGGCGACGATCTCGTCCCAGAAGCGGATGATCTGCGCGGGATCGTCGATCGCGGCGGCTTCGTCGGCGGGAATGACGGCGACGAAGTTTTTCCCTTCGAACTCCGCCCACGGCGCGGGAGCGTAGCGAACGGCCTCCCACTGCGCGGGCTTGGTTTCTCCGAGAGAAAAGAAAGGCGCTTCGACGACGCCGCTGAACGTGATCTGCGTGCGTTTCGTGGCGCGTCCGCGCGGCGCGGAAACGTAGATGAGCCCTCCGAACGCGTTGGCGATTTCGAAAGACTGTTCTCCGACGCCGAATTCCCGTGTGACGCCGGGAAAGCGCCGCCAGTAGCGCTGACGCGATTCGAGCAGGTCGTCCGTGTGGCTGCCGATCCGGATTCTCAGCCCGCTTCCGACGGCGGATTTGGATACGTGCACCTTCACGCGTTCGCCCGGAGCGGCGTAAAGCCCGGAGCATTGCCAGCCTTCTCTGTCGGGATCGCAGTAAAGCGCTTTGGAGACGCGTCGGAACGTTTCGGGAACGTCTCCGGGGAAAAATCGCGCGCTCGGATGCGGATAGACTTCCCGCGCGGGAACGCTCCGGTAGGCGCGCATCTTCTCGGCGATTTCCTTGCGCAGCTCCGCGTTGATGCTGAGCGCGAGCGGGTCGTCGAGCGTCGGCATGATCTTCGCGAACCATTTGTCGATTTCCTCCGGATTCGCCTTTTCCTTGAATTTGCTCACGGTGCGGAGCTTCGTCTTGTAGGCGGCGCGCTTGGCGGCGACGTCCGCGTTCGGCTTTTTTTCGGGAGAAAAGGGAACAGGAGGGTCGAAGCCGTCAGGCGTGTAGATGGCGTCGAGTTCGGCTTCGCGCGCCTTCACTTTTTCCGCGAGAGAAAGCTTCTCCTCCGCGCTCCGGAGCTCCGCGGGCGCCGTCCATGCGCACGCGCAGGCGGCGAACAGCGCCGCGAACGTCGCGGAGACGGGAAAATGCGCGGAGGAAAACTTCATCGTCTATTCGTTTCCGGAGTCGTCTTCGACGAAGTTCATGCCCATTTCCTCGTCCGTCTTCGTCAGTCTGAGATTGAACACGGGAATGAGCAGAAGAAGCAGAACGAACGTGACGAGCATCGCCGTCCATCCGGCGACGTCGTGCACTGTGCCGAGCGTGAACTTGAGGCTGTCCGTCGGGTTGCCGAAGAAATCGTATTCCAGCGCCTTTGAGCCGTGCCGCAGCGACCATACCGTGAGAAAGCTCGTGCGCAGCACGTTCAGCACGAGCGCGAACGCGACGGAGACCGTCACGAAGATCACTTTCTTCTTCAGCGAGTGCATGAATATCGCGGCGAGAAACGATCCCGCGAACACGCAGGCGGTCATCGAGCGGATGCCGGAACAGGCGTCGGCGACGCCGACCGTGTCTCCGCCCGGAAGAACGATGACGTTGCCTTCCTGAACGAGCGAAAGGTCAAAGAGGTTCAGCAGCGCGACGACCGTTCCCGTAACCTTGTCCAGCAGCAGCGTCTTGATCTGGCTGTCCACGAGGAACGTGAACGGCCCGGAAACGAACCACACGCAAATCGGAAAAACGAGCAGCATCAGCACGCGCAGACGCGTGCGCAGGTCGGTCGTCTCTCCGAGAGCGTTCTTCGACGCCGCGAACCACGCCAGACCGAACGAGGCGCCGATGAATCCCATGGTGTTCTCGTGCGTCGTCACCGCCGCGGCTCCGTAGATGGCCGTTCCCGCCGCGCCGAAAGCGAAGAGCAGGAGCGAAAGGATCGTTCCCGCGGCGAAGAGTGAATCCAGCGCGATCGGGGACTTCATTCCGGCGGGAATGAACTTCGGCGGAGAAAATTCGTCCGTCGCCGCCGCTCCGTCTTCGTCTGTTTCCGGCGTTCCCGCGAACGCCGCGCGCAGAAGGTGCATCCGTTCCTTCAGCACGAACGCGCACAGAAACGGCACGAGGTAGCCGAAAAGATAGTCGTCCTTCAGCGACCAGCAGTACTGCTGGTCCCAGACGACCACCGCGCACATCAGAACGCCGAGGGCGGCGAAGATCAGCGGGGTCGTCGTATCTTTTTTCTCTGCGGCGGGAACGTGGTTCATTTTCGTTGGAAACGGCGGAAAAACTCTCCGCAGTTAACGCGAATTTCCGTTTCCGCGCAAGCGCTTTCGCGGGAAACTTCCGAAACGCCGCACGGAAAAGATTTTCCGGAACGCTTTTATTGAGGTAAAATCCAACGAGAAAGCCAGTCCCCCGTCATGAAATCTCCCGAAAAAATCCTTTTCCTCTGCCTCGCCGGAATCTGCGCCGCCGTGCTGTCCGGCTGCGAGACTCAGCGCTACGCGCGTGAAATTCCGCTCGGCGACGTCCGAGCGCTCGCCCGCTACGAAATCGAGACGTCGCACGGCGACACGCGCGTCTCCGGATACGCCGAGGATTCCGCCTGGCTGCATTTCGTTCCCGAGGCGCAGGAGACCACGGGCGGTTATTTCTCCGACATCGGCTCGCTCTTTTCCGGGCTCTCTCCGGTGCAGTCGTTGGCGCTCCGCGCCGCCGTTGCGGACGCCTGCAGAAAATCCGGAGCGGATTTCCTCCTGCTGCCGCGTTACGACATGAAGACGGTTTCCGCGTGGTTCTTGTACGAGTCCGCGGAATGCACGGTGTCGGGGTATCCCGTCAAAATCGAAAAAATACGTCAGGTGCCGCTCACTTCGCGCGAGGCGGAGGACGAGGAGGTCCCCGTCAGGACGTTGTCTCTCTGACGCCGCCTTTCCGAATTCCTCGGACAAAAAAAAGCTCCGCGGGAAAATTCTCCCCGGCGGAGCGTTTGTCGCGTTCTCGCCCTTGCGGGAACGCGCGCGGCGAAAGCGGACTCAGACCTTTTCGACGAGTCCGGCCTTCAGAGCCTTCACGGAAACCCAAAGGCGCTTGATGCTGCCGTTCGGGAGCTTCACGCGGATGCGCTGAAGGTTAGGACGGAACGTGCGTTTCGTCTGTTTGACGAGCTGGAGACCGATGCCCCCGCTCTTCTTGCTCTGACCTTTGTGGACGATGCGGCGTCCCTTGACCGGGCGCTTGCCAGTGATTGCGCAAACTCGTGACATGACTTTATCTCTTGTGCGTTTGTGTTAAATTTTGAAAATGAAGCTCAAGCATCTACAAAAAGGATGCTCATGGCAAGAACTTTTTTTCGAGCTCGTCAAAAAAAAAGTTTGACGCGTCGCCGCGAAAAAATCATATTCGCTTTTCCTTTTAATCAATTTTCAATTCAAACAGTAATCCGATGCCCGTAGAAATCAAAATCCGCAAAGGTGAAAGCATGGACAAGGCGATTCGCCGCATGAAGAAAAAGCTCGACCGCGAAAACATCATTCGCGACGTGCGCGCGAAACGCTACTTCGAAAAGCCGTGTGAGGAACGCCGCCGCAAGAAGAAGGTCCAGGCGTTCAACAATATGCTTCGCCAGCGTTACGAAAACATGTAATTCCGCCCGTCGGCAACAACAACCAAACTGGAAGGACTCAACGCAATGTCACAGCACAACAGTTTCAAAAGCGCCGCCGCCGGTTCCACGAACCGCACCGTGCTCAAACGTTTCGAGCGCATCGATCTGCTCAAGAAGCGCGGACAGTGGGACGCCAAGCGCACGCGCCTGACGAATCTCCCCAAGACGCGTCCGGAAGCCTAAGCGCTTTTCCGTGTTTCGAAACGAAACGCCTCTCCGCCGACGTTCGGCGCGGAGGCGTTTCGTTTTTTTTTTGTTTCGTGGGCGCGCGTTTTTTTCCTTTCCGCGCGGAGCGGACGAATGTAGATTCGTCCTTCATCGTCATGGGCAGAAAAAAAAGCAGTTCCCTTTCCGTGGTCGTCTTCGCCGCTCTTGCGCTCCTTTGGGGCGTCGAGGTGCTCTTTTTTTACGACCGCGTGGCTTCCGCGGAGGAGGAACGGGACCGTCTCGCGTCTCTGGAGCGCGAGAGGGCCGAGGAGAGAGACCGGCTTTCCCGCGAGGCGGAGCGGCTGCGCAAATACACGAACAAGCTGCTCAAGGGCGGAGAGTTCGTGGAGCGCGAGGCGCGTGAAACGCTCGGCGGCGCCGTCGAGGGAGAAATCGTCATTCGTGCGGAAGAAAACTGAGAGCGCGTCTTCGGCGGAGGCCGAGACGTTTCTGCTGCGCGTGCGCGCCGTGCCCAACGCGAAGAAGACGCAGCTCTCGGGAACGCTGGGCGAGGCGGTGAAGATCAAGGTGCAGGCCGTTCCCGAGGGCGGTCGCGCGAACGCGGAGCTCGCCGCCTTTCTCGCCGCAACGCTCGACCTGCCCGGTCGCTCCGTCTCCGTCGTTTCTGGAGAAACTTCCCGCGACAAAATTCTGAGGATAGAGGGCTGTTCTCGGGTCCGGGCGGAGAAAATCTTCGGATTTTCGCTGCCTTCGCCAGACCGCCGAGGCGCATGAAATCTAGGACTCCGCGGGATTTTCGTCTTCGTTGAAGAAAAATCAAAAAAAGAGCTTGCCAAAGGCGCGGAAAAAGAAGATACTCGTCTCCACTTCTTTTTCGGGGGTATAGCTCAGTTGGTTAGAGCGTTTGCATGACACGCAAAAGGTCGCAGATTCGACTTCTGCTACTCCCACCATTTTTCAGACGCCGTGCGGCTATCGTTCAGTGGTAGGACCCCACTCTTCCAAAGTGGTGACACCAGTTCGAATCTGGTTAGCCGCACCAGTTATTGAGGAGAGATGGCTGAGTGGCTGAAGGCAGCGGTTTGCTAAATCGTCGTAGGCGTCACAACCTACCGGGGGTTCGAATCCCCCTCTCTCCGCCACTTTGAAGCGCCCGCAGTTCCCGACAAGGAACCGCGGGCCTTTTCGTCTCCGGCGTCGGCGATTTTTCCCGAAAGGGCGGGCGGAGTTTCAGCGGCGGATTTCGCGCGGGAAGCCGAGCGCGTCTTCCGGGAAAAACCAGGCGAAGAGCGACGCGCCTTCGGGGATTTCGAGCGACTGCCGGTGCAGCGCCGCGACGTCCAGCGTTCCCGCTCCGTCCGCGCGGAGGAAACGGCGGCGGAACAGCGCTCCGGAGGAGAGGATTTCGCCGCCGCCCGCGAGCGCGAAGAAGTTTTCCTCGGGCGGGAACGCGTCGAGCCGGAAGATCTCCGGCGGAAGAAAAATGTCGATCGGCGTTCCCGCGGGGACGTCGTCGGGCGCGTTTCCGCAGAGTCTGCCGTGGATTTCCGTTCCCGCGGCTTCGGCGAGAAATTCGCCCGCGCCCGCGCCGACCACGGCTCCGGAGAGCACGAGCGCGTCGGCGTCCGTTCCGAAGCGGCACGCGCGGAGACTTTTCGCGACGAAGAGAGATTCGGGCGCGGATTCGGCTTCGCGGAGCGTGCACAGCGCGGGGCGCGCGTGCGCGTCTTCGGAGGGGAAAAACGCGAGGAGGTCCGCGGCGGAAAGCTCTTCGCGGCGCGTGCTTTCGAGCGCGACGGCGAAGCCTTCCTCCCGGGCGCGCGCCTTCAGCATCGCGAAGACTTCGGGAGAAATTTCGGGCAGCGTCTCCGCGAGGACGAGCGGCGCGCCCGGATTTTTCGCGGCGAGCGCTCGGGCGAGCGGGAGCCGCGCCCGCAGTTCTCGCGGAAGCGTTCCCGCGGCGAGCGCCGAAATCTCTTCTTCGCCGCCGAATTTTCCGAACCAGAAGCGCAGTTCTCTTCCGATGCGTTCCCGCGCGGTCTCCCACGGCGTTCCCGCCGCGGCGAGCGGAGCGGACACGTTTTCGAAGACGGATTTTTCGGGAACGAGGTTTTCCGAGCGGGCGATTTGCGCGCCGAGCTCCCGTGCGGTTTCGAGCGGGAAGGGCGCGTCGCCGAGCGCTCCCGTGATTTCGCCGCGCGCGGAGAAGATTTTTTCGAGCAGAGCGGGAGCGTCCGCGAAAGTCATCGCTTTTCGATTTTGAAGCCGAGGCTGAGAATGAGCTTCACCGTTTCGAGCGCGGTGTCGCGGTCGAAGACCTTTTCCTCTTCGGGCAGCGCTTCGTAGGGAACGAGACAGGGATGGAGCTTTTTCGCGTCGTCGCGGCTTTCGCCGAAGCGCCAGCCCTGCGCGATGCGCGTCTGCGCCCACACGTCGTGCGTGTTCTTCGCGAGCATTTCCGTGAGGGGCTTCAGCTCCTCCGGAAGCTCGACGCCGGAGACGTCTTTCGGCGCGGGGACATATTTTTGCTCGTTCATTTGCGGAAAAGTTTAGACTTTCGATGCGGGAACGCGAGCGGAAACGCACGCGCCGCGATTTTTCGGGAAAAGTTCCGCGTTGATTTTCGCGGGAACGCGGCGCATCATTGCGCTTCCATTTTTCCAAAAACAACATCAAAAAAATCACTGCCATGAAGATTCTTCTCGCATATTCCGGCGGACTGGACACCTCGGTGCTCCTCTCGTGGATCAAGAACAAATACAATGCCGAAATGATCGCGTTCTGCGCGAACGTCGGCCAGGAGGAAGAGCTTTCCGGGCTCGAGGAAAAGAGCAGAAAGACCGGCGCCTCCAAGATCTACATCGAGGACCTGCAGGAAGAATTCGCCCGCGACTTCATTTTCCCGATGATGCAGGCGGGAGCGATCTACGAAGGCCAGTACTATCTCGGCACGTCCATCGCGCGCCCGCTCATCGCCAAGCGCATGGTCGAAATCGCCAAGGCCGAAGGCTGCGACGCCATCGCGCACGGCGCCACCGGCAAGGGCAACGACCAGGTGCGCTTCGAGCTCGCCGCCGCCGCGCTCGCGCCCGACCTCAAGGTCATCGCGCCGTGGCGCGACGATTCCTTCCGCGCGCAGTTCCCGGGCCGCAAGGAAATGATCGACTACTGCGTCGCGCAGGGCCTGCCCGTCGAGGCCAGCATGAAGAAGCCCTATTCGATGGACCGCAACCTGCTCCACATTTCCTACGAGGCCGGCATCATGGAAGACCCGTGGTTCGACGCGTTCTGCCCGGAAAACAAGGCGATGTTCAAGCTCTCCGTCGCGCCGGAAGACGCGCCCGACGCGCCCGAATACATCGAGCTCGAATTCGAAAAGGGCGACTGCGTCGCGATCGACGGCAAGCGCATGACGCCGCTCCAGGTCATGCAGACGCTCAACAAGCTCGGCGGCAAGCACGGCATCGGCCGCGTGGACATGGTCGAAAACCGCTTCGTCGGCATGAAGTCCCGCGGCGTTTATGAGACGCCGGGCGGAGCGATTCTCTTCTTCGCGCACCGCCAGATGGAATCCATCACGATGGACCGCGACACGATGCACCTGCGCGACAGCCTCATCCCGAAGTACGCCGAGCTCGTGTACAACGGCTTCTGGTACGCGCCGGAACGCCTCGCGCTGCAGGCGCTCGTCACGGAAACGCAGAAGAACGTGAACGGCACCGTCCGCGTCAAGCTCTACAAGGGCTGCTGCTACGTCGCCGGCCGCAAGTCGCCGAATTCGCTCTACAACCCGAACATCGCGACGATGGAAGCCGACCCGACCAACGCCTACGACCAGGACGACGCCTCCGGCTTCATTCACCTGAACGCGCTGCGCCTCAAGGTCAACGCGCACGTCAACGGCCCGGAAAACATGATGTGAGCCGGGACAGGAAAGCTTAAAGGTCAAGGCTTGAAAGCTTAAAGAAACGCGTTCCCGCGGAACTGCCCGCGGGAACGCGTTTTTTTCGTTTTGCTTCGGGCGGGCTTTCGCGGAAGAAT
>JBJEVP010000126.1:0-2523 GCA_051884475.1 Candidatus Spyradosoma sp. | reverse complement strand
CCGGTTCACTCGATCGTCGGGGAGGCGAGGCCGTTCACGACGTCGGCGGTGACGACGACGCGGCGGACGTTCCCGCGGTTCGGGAGCTCGTACATCGTGTCGAGCATGAACTTTTCCAGAATCGAGCGCAGCCCGCGCGCGCCCGTGCCGAGCGCGATCGCCTTCTTCGCGACGGCGGCGACGGCCTCGTCCTCGAAGACGAGCTCGACGCCCTCCATCGCGAAGAGCTTGCGGAACTGCTTCACGAGCGCGTTCTTCGGGCGCGTGAGAATGTGCTCCAGGTCCTTCTGCGTGAGCTGCGAGAGCGCGGAAACGACGGGCAGACGGCCGATGAACTCGGGAATCATGCCGAATTCGAAGAGGTCTTCCGGCTGAAGCTCCGCCATGATCTGCTCGGCGGAAAGCGTCGCGCCGGTCTTTTCCGAGACGTCGAAGCCGAGGAACTTGTTGCCGATGCGCGAGCCGATGATGCGGTCGAGCCCGACGAAGGCGCCGCCGCAGATGAAGAGGATGTTCGACGTGTCGATCTGCACGTATTTCTGGTCGGGGTGCTTGCGCCCGCCGTTCGGCGGCACGTTGCTGAGCGTGCCTTCGATAATCTTGAGCAGCGCCTGCTGCACGCCTTCGCCGGAGACGTCGCGCGTGAGCGAGGCGGAATCGCCCTTGCGGCCGATTTTGTCGATTTCGTCGACATAGACGATGCCGGTCTCGGCGCGCTTCACGTCGCCGTCCGCCGCCTGGAGCAGGCGCACGAGAATGTTCTCCACGTCGTCGCCGACGTAGCCCGCCTGGGTGAGCGTCGTCGCGTCCGCGATGGCGAAAGGCACGTCGAGCACGCGCGCGAGCGTCTTGGCGAGCAGCGTCTTGCCGCAGCCCGTGGGGCCGATGACGAGAATGTTGCTCTTTTCGACTTCGACGTCGCGGAGCTCGTCGCCGGCGGCGGCGGGCGTTCCCGCGGGAACGGACTCGGCGGCGGCGTTCCCGAAGAGCTTGTCGTTCAGGCGCTTGTAGTGGTTGTAGACAGCGACGGAAAGGACCTTCTTCGCCTGCGACTGGCCGATGACGTAATCGTCGAGCACGGCGCGGATCTCCGCCGGTTTTCTGAGCGCGATGGGCTTGAGCGGCTGCGGCTCGGGCTTCTGCTCGGTGCGCATCTTCGCGGCGGTCGCGGCAACCTTGGCGGGCGTCATGGGCTCGGCGGCGGCGTTCTTGCGCGCGCTCTGGCCCTCGGTCATTTCGACGCAGAGTCTGGCGCACTCGTCGCAGATGTTGGCGCCGTCGGGTCCGATGATGAGGATTCCGACTTCGCTGCGGGAACGCCCGCAGAACGCGCATTTGGGTTCGTCTTTGGCCATTGGGAAAGGGTGTAAGGTGGAGTGTGTAATGTGTAAGGTGGAGTGTGTAGTGGTGTTACTTGATTCGGGAGGCGTAAGCCTTGCGCAAACCGCTCAGCTGTTTGGAAATCACGGTCACCGTATGCCGCAAGTCCGAAAATTTTTCCTCGTTCAGATAGCCGAGGTCGAACGCGAGCTGAAGCTGGCAATACGCTTCCATCAGCGAACCGTAGGCGATTTCCAGGAAACGAATCTTGTCTTTGGCGGAAACGCGCGACGTGCCTTCGGCAATGTTCGACGCGACGGAGACCGCCGCGCGACAAATCTGGGACGCCAGACCGAACTGCTCCGTCTTCGGGAACGCTTCCGCCGCCCTGTAGATTTCGCAGACGAAGCGTCTGGCGTTCTGCCACACGTCCAGCTGCTCGAATGAAAACTGCGGTTCCTTCATTGTCTGCGGAAAGTCATTACACCTTACACGTTACACCTTACACCGAAACAAAAACGCTCCACGTTTTTATTTCGCTTCGATCACTTTGTCGACGATGCCGTAGTCGAGCGCTTCCTGCGCGGTCATGTAGTGGTCGCGGTCGGAGTCCTTGGCGATCTGCTCGACGGACTTGCCCGTGTGCCTGGCGAGAACGCGGTTGAGCGTCTCGCGCCAGCGCAGAATCTCCTTCGCGGCGATGGAAATGTCCGACGCCTGCCCGCCCGCTCCGCCGCTGGGCTGGTGGATCATCACGCTCGAGTTCGGGAGCGCGTAGCGCTTGCCCTTCGTGCCCCCGGCGAGCAGGACCGTGCCCATCGACGCCGCCATGCCGACGCAGTACGTGACGACGTCGCACTTCAGAAACTGCATCGTGTCGTAGATCGCCATGCCCGCGGTGACGCTCCCGCCCGGCGAATTGATGTACACGTGAATGTCCTTCTTCGGGTCCTCCATCTGCAGGAAAAGCATCTGCGCGATGACGGCGTTCGCCACTTCGTCGTAAATGGGCGAGCCGAGGAAGATGATGCGGTCTTTGAGCAGACGGCTGTAAATGTCCCACGACCTCTCGCCGCGGGCGTCGCGTTCGACGACGCTGGGAATGATGTAGCTCATGATTCGGGAAAAAATTTTTGAGGAAAGACGATACTGCAATTCGCGTGCCGCGACAAATTGAAATTTGGCGGGCGGCCGGGCGCGTCG
>JBJEVP010000125.1:0-9980 GCA_051884475.1 Candidatus Spyradosoma sp. | reverse complement strand
AAATTCCAGTACGTGCGCGGGAACTGAGGAGAAATGAAAATGAAATTCATGGGAGATTTTCTCAAGGTAGCACTCCGCATTTTCATTCTCAATCAAATTAGTGGGAAATGGAGGGCGGGAGAAGGCGTCGGCGACGCTTAAAAAACGAGGCGTGCGCGAAACTACGTCTCGCGCACGCCTACTCTCTCAACTGACTTAACTCTCTAACTTCACTAACTTAACCTCAAAACATGAACAGAGCGTTCCCGTTTCCGAATTTTGTCTGCGCCCGTGAATTTTTTTTCGGGCGGCGTTCCCGCGCGGGGATTCGGGGCGTCTGTCACAATTCGGCGAGGGGCGTTCCCGCAGGCGCGGGACGGGCGGGGCGCGGACGAGTTTTCCGCCGCGCGCCTGTATTCATCGGCGTTCCGCGGCAAATGGGACAAGGGGAAAATCTTGGCACGGGGTTTGCATAAATCAAGGGCACTATGAGTAAAATTCTTGGAATCGACCTTGGAACCACCAATTCCTGCATGGCTGTCATGGAAGGCGGCGAGCCCGTCGTCATCCCCAACAGCGAAGGCGCGCGCACGACGCCGTCCGTCGTCGCGTTCGCGAAGAACGGCGAACGCCTCGTCGGCCAGGCCGCGAAGCGCCAAGCCGTCACCAACCCGAAAAACACGATCTTTTCGGCGAAACGCCTGATCGGCCGCAAGTTCGCGGAAGTTCAGGAAGAGATCAAGTCCTTCCCCTTCACCGTCGTCGAAGGCAAGAACGGCGACGCCGCGATTCAGGCGACCGTCAACGGCAAGACCGAGACCTTCGCTCCGGAACAGATTTCCGCGATGGTCCTCGCGAAGATGAAGGCGGACGCCGAAGCCTATCTCGGCGAAAAGATCACGCAGGCGGTCATCACCGTTCCCGCGTATTTCAACGACGCGCAGCGCCAGGCGACGAAGGACGCGGGAACGATCGCGGGCCTCGAAGTGCTCCGCATCATCAACGAGCCGACGGCGGCCTCGCTCGCGTACGGGCTCGACAAGAAGTCCGACGAAAAGATCGCGGTCTACGACCTCGGCGGCGGCACGTTCGACGTTTCGATTCTCGAAATCGGCGACGGCGTCTTCGAAGTCAAGGCGACGAACGGCGACACGCACCTCGGCGGCGACAATTTCGACGAGCGCGTCATCGCGTGGCTCGTGGACGGCTTCAAGGCCGAAAACGGCATCGACCTGCGCAACGATCCGATTGCGCTGCAGCGCCTGAAGGAAGAGGCGGAAAAGGCGAAGATCGCGCTTTCCTCCACCAATTCGACGGACATCAACCTGCCGTTCATCACGGCGGACCAGTCCGGCCCGAAGCACCTCAACGTCACGCTCACCCGCGCGAAGCTCGAACAGCTCTGCGACGACCTGCTCGAACGCACGCGCGTTCCGTTCGAAAAGTGCCTCCGCGACGCCGAGCTCTCGATGAGCGAAGTCAACGAGCTCGTGCTCGTCGGCGGCATGACGCGCATGCCGAAGGTGATCGACGTGGCGCGCAGCCTCGCCGGCAAGGAACCGCACAAGGGCGTGAACCCGGACGAAGTCGTCGCGATCGGCGCCTCGATTCAGGGCGGCGTCCTCAAGGGCGACGTGCGCGACGTGCTCCTGCTCGACGTCACTCCGCTGACGCTCTCCATCGAGACGGCGGGCGGCGTCTCCACGCCGATGATCGAGCGCAACTCGACCATTCCGACGAAGAAGTCGCAGATTTTCTCCACCTACGCCGACAACCAGACCGCCGTGGACATCCGCGTGCTGCAGGGCGAACGCCCGATGGCGAAGGACAACAAGCAGCTCGGGCTCTTCCGCCTCGACGGAATCAATCCCGCGCCGCGCGGCACGCCGCAGATCGAAGTCACCTTCGACATCGACGCGAACGGCATTCTGCACGTCTCCGCGATCGACAAGGGCACCGGCAAGAGCCAGGAAATCTCCATCACGGGATCGTCCGGCCTGAGCAAGGACGAAGTCGAAAAACTCCGCAAGGAAGCCGAAATGCACGCCGCGGAGGACAAGGTCCTGCGCGAGACCGCCGAAGCCCGCAACAAGCTCGACGCCTACGTCTTCCAGATCGAAAAACAGGTCAAGGAAGCCGGCGACAAGATTCCCGCGCAGCAGAAGACCGAAATGGAAAACCTGCTCGCCGAAGCGAAGAAGGTGCTCGAAGACAAGTCCTCGACGCTCGACGCGATCAACGCGCAGGTCTCCAAGATCGAAAGCCTGATGCAGGCGGCGCAGCAGTTCGCCCAGCAGCAGGGCGGCGCGGCGGGAACGCCTCCTCCGCCTCCGCAGAACGACGCCGCTTCCTCCTCCTCCGGCAAGAAGGGCGGCGACGGCGCGGTGGACGCCGACTTCGAAGTCGTGGACGACGACAAGAAATGAGCCGAGCCTGAATTCTAAGGCTTAAAGAAGACGCGTTCCCGCGGAGTTTCTCCCGGGAACGCGTTTTTTTGTGTTGCGCGGAGATGCGCGGAAATCGCATGAATTTTGATTTTCGCTTGACGTTGATGCTGTGCCGATGGCACAGTGTCGGCATGGAGTTCATCCGCACGCAGGCATACCTCAGGGCGCTGAAAAAGGCGGACGTTTCCGAAAGGGACGAAAGACGTCTGCTTGAGGAATTGGCCGCGTTCCCGAGAAAGGGCGTCGTCGTTCCCGGCGGAGGCGGAATCAGAAAAATTCGCTTGGCGCTCGGGAATCGCGGTAAAAGCGCGGGCGCGAGAGTCATTTATTTCTATCTGGAAATCAGGGGCAGGATTTATCTGCTGACGGTTTACGCGAAGAACGTGCGGGTGAATCTGTCCGAGTCGGAAAAAGAGATGTTGAAAAAAGCGGTCAGCGCATTGAAGAAGGAAAATGAAAAATGAGTGAGCTTTATGAAGAAATCATGTCGGGGCTTCAGGAGGCTCTGGCGATAGAAAAAGGCGAGAAGAAGCCCGCGGGCGTCGTTCGTCTGCCGGACAATCCTCGAAGCGTGCGCCGAAAACTGAATCTTTCGCAGGCGCAGTTCTCCCGTTTTCTGGGAATCAAGACGGACACGCTTCGAAATTGGGAATACGGTCGCCGCAAAATGCCCGAGACCGCGCGGCGTCTGCTCTTCATTGCGGAGCATCATCCGGAGATCATTCTCGAAATGACGTGCGCTTGACGGCGGATTGCCTTTTCGTTGCGTTCCCGCGGGCTCGCCCGCAGAATACGGGGTCATGGGTCAGTCTTTTTTCAGAAAAGCGGCGGCGGTGCTCTTCGCGTCGGCCGCGTTCGCGGGAACGCCGCTCTTCGCGGCGGCGGACATCGACGTCTCGGGCGGCGGCGTCGTCCGCGTGAACGCGGAAACGGAACCCTTCACGGGGCACGGCGAAGACGCCGCGGCGGGAACGCTTTCCGCCGCGCCCGCCGAAGTCCCCGCCGCGGGCGGTTCTTCCGTTCCCGCGCCGGTCGCCGCGCCCGCGGAGCCTCCTCCGGCGACGACGGCCGTTCCCGCGGAGCCGCTGCCCGAGCCCCGGCGCGCCTTTCTTTTTGAAAGCGAACTCGCCGGATTTTCCCGGGACGACTACGCCGGCGCCGTGAGCGGGCTTTTCGCCGCCTACGAAAAGACGACCGGGCGACGCCTCGTTCCCGCCGCGAAGAAAAAAGTCGCGCTGAAGATCTTCACGTCCTCCGGAAAGGGGCTGGCGACGCCGCCGGAGCTGACCCGCGCCGTGCGCGACGAGCTCGTCCGCCGCGGATTCGCCCGCGAAAACGTCCTCATCGTCGACCTCGGCGAAAAAAACCTGCGCAAAAGCGGCTATCTGCCTCCGTTCCGCCGCGGGAACGACGTCTGGGAAGGCTCTCCCGTGCTCGCGCTCGACACCGGAAAATTCTACGACGCGAAGTGGTTTTTCGAGAATCCGCTTCCCTCGCGCGACGCGTATCTGCCCGACGCGAGCGAATGGGACGCGCCGGAGAACGACCGCCGGAGCTTCCTGCCCGCGACGCTGATGTTCGACGTCGATTTTTGGATAAATCTGCCCGTCGCGACGGACAGTCCCGCGCTCGGCGTGTCCGGCGCGCTCGCGAACGCGACGCTGTGGAACATGAGCAACCAGCGCCGCTTTCTCGACAATCCCGCGAACGCGGCGGTCGCCGCCGTGAGCGTCGCCGCGATTCCCGAGTTCCGCGCGACGTTCGAGCTGACGCTGCTTTCCCTCGAAAAATATCAGTTCATCGGCGGTCCGAATTTTTACGCGGAATACGTCGCTTCCGAGAGACGTCTTTGGCTCAGCGCCAATCCGGTGATTCTGGATTACCTGCTCTGGCGCCGCATGAACGCGATGCGGACGCGACGCGGCTTCGAGCCGATTCTGCCCGAGCCGCCCTGCTTCGCGATGGCGAGCCGGGGCGCCGCGGCGCTCGGCTCCTGCGTCAGCTCCGAAATCACGCTCGTCGGCGTTCCCGCGAAAGGCGAAAAATGAGCGGAGAAAAAGACGTTCCCGCGGCCTCGGCGCCGAGGCCCTCCAAGGCGCGCGCGTTCTTCCTCGCGGCGCGCCCGAAGACGCTTCCCGCGGCGCTCGCTCCCGTGCTGCTCGGCACGGCCTGCGCCGCCGCCGCGGGAGGAATGCGCCCCGTTCCCGCGGCGCTCGCCGCGCTTTTCGCGCTCTTCGCGCAGATCGCCTGCAACCTCGCCAACGACTGCGGCGACTTTCTGCGCGGCGCGGACCGGGCGGACCGCGCCGGTTTCGCGCGCGCGTCGGCGAGCGGCTGGCTTTCCCCGCGCGAGGTCGCCGCGGGCGCGGCGGTCTCGGTCTGTCTCGCCGCGCTTTTCGGCAGCGGCCTGATTTTTTACGGCGGGCCGGAAATGATCGCCGTCGGCGCGGCGAGCGTGGTCGCCTGTCTCGCCTACACCGCCGGGCCGTTCCCGCTCGCCTATCACGGGCTGGGCGACGTGTTCGTCGTCGTGTTTTTCGGATTCGTCGCCGTGATGTTCACCTGCTACGTGCAGACGGGGACGTTCCCGCATTTCGCCTGGGTGCCCGCGCTCGCCTGCGGGCTCGGCGCCGACAACATTCTGCTCGTGAACAACATCCGCGACCGCGAGACCGACGCGCGCGCGGACAAGCGCACGACGGTCGTCCGCTTCGGCGAGGCGTGGGCGAAGCGTCTTTTCAAAATCAATTTCGCGGTCATCTTCCTCTCCCCGCTCGTGCTGCGCTTCGCGTTCGGCATGGAGGCGCTCACCGTGCTTCTGCCGATGATTCTGCTTCCGATTCCGATGAGCGAAATTCTGAAGAAACTTCGGGAAATCGAAGACCGCCGCGACTACAACCCGCTGCTCGCGAAGGTCGCGGGAACGCTGCTGCTCTACGCCGTCGCGCAGAGCGTCGGACTTTTCCTTTCGGCGGGCGCCTGCGAATAACTTTTGCTCGCGTTTCCGGGCGTCCGGCGGAAAGATTGCGCCCGCATGAAAAAACTTTTCACCGAAATCATCTGCGCGGCGGCGGGAACGCTCGCCTGCGCGTCCGCTTTCGCCGCGGGCGGGGACTTCTCCGAATTTCTCGCGGAAAACTCCGCTCTGCGCGCGGACGCTCCGCCGGCGCTCCGGAGCGGGTTCGCCGCCTCCGCGAAATTCTCGCGGAGTCTCGGGAACGCGGTCTGCGAGTGCGATCTCGATTACTTTCTCGAAGCGCCTTCCGCGCTGAACGACGCCGTCGCGGACGCGGCGCTGTTCCGTTTTTCCCCGCGCCCGTCGAGCGTTCCCGCCGGCACGCCGCCCGCGGAGGCGGCGGAAAAATTCGCCGCGCTTCGGCTCGCGGAGGCGGAGAAGTCCGCGACGGGCTTTCCCGCGTATTTCTTCGCTTCGGCGAGAATCCTCGAGCCCGTCGGCGAATTCGCGAGCGTCGCCGTCGTCGCGCACGAGTTCCTCGGCGGCGCCCACGGCGTCACCGTCTGTCCCTGCCTTTCGTTCGACCTCGCGGCGGGAACGCGAATCGCTCTCGCGGACGTCTTCAAAGAAGGCTTCGAGGCGCCTCTCGCCGCGCTGCTCGCTTCGCGCGATTCCCGGGACGATCGCCCTTCACGCGATTTTTTCCCCGCGCCGTTCGCCACGGAAAATTTTCTGATCTGCGCCGACGGTCTGCGCTTCGTCTATTCGCCTTATGAAATCGACTGCTACGCCGCGGGCGTGATCGTCATATTCGTGCCGTATGCCGAGCTTTCGGCGCTCCTGCGCGAAGACTTCCGGGCGCGGCTGAGGATTTCCGAGGACTGAGGATTTCCTTCGGGGGCGTCAGTGTTCGTTCTGCTTCTTCTCGATGCGGGCGTTCCGGCGTTCCCTGGGCGTCATCTGCGCCTGCTGCTCCCGGTCGGCGCGCTTTTTCTCCGCGTCGGCCTTAGGCGATTTGGCTCCGTGCGCTTCGAGGATCGCGCTTACGGAATGCAGATTCTTCCTGAGCGCGACGTCGAGCGGAGATTCTCCGTTGGCGTCCTTTTTGTTGACGTCGATGTCCGTCGTCAGCAGGTAGTTCACGGCGGAAAGGCAGTTCGCGGCGACGGCTCGATGCAGCGCGTTTTCTTTCGTGACGGGGTCGGCGAGGTTCACGTTCACGTCGGCCTCGATCAGCTGGCGCATGATTTCGAGCAGGTTTTCGTTTCTGCGGCTTTGCCCGGAGGAAGGATGCATCGACATGAAGGCGTTGCGGAACAGCGGTTCGCCGATGAGCGGGTTGACGCCGGAGACGGGATCGACGGGAACGTTGCGGAACAGCGTGAGGAAGAGCGCCGAGTCCGCGGAGCGCACGGCGATGTCGAGCGGCGTTTCGTCGTTTTTGTTTTTCTTCCTCACGGAGGCGCCCTGCGAGACGAGGAAGCTCGCCACGGGAATGCCGTCCTCGCCGAGTCGGGCGGCGAAGTGCAGGGGCGTGTTCTGCTCGGAGTCCGCGGCGGAAATCTGCTTCGGGTCCCGCTGAGCGAGAATTTCGACGAGGTCGGCGCGGCCGTTTTCGCAGAGCGCGTGGAACGGGATGCGGCCCCGATCGTCGCGCAGGGAAAATATCTTGGAGCCGGATTCCAGTTCCAGCAGGGCGACGATTCTGCGGAAGGCTTCCGCGGGGATTCCGCGCGCTTCGCAGAGGCGGTGCAGCGGCGTCTGCCGCTCGGAGTCGTAGGTGATCGCCGAAATCTTCGCGGCGAGGAGCATGCGCACGGCCTCGACGTCGCCGTTCTTGACGGCGAGATGAAGCGGCGACTCCTTGGTCGCCTGAACGGTCCGGAGCGTCGCGCCTGCGGGGGCGAGGAGCGGATATTTTTTCGCCTTGAAGAGCGGCACGCGGATTTTTCCGTAGGTGGGATTCCTCGTGGGCGAGTAGATTCTGCGTTCCCGCAGAATCCGGAACATTTCCGCGTCGGAGGCGTAGTCGCGCGCGGTTTTCCCGTTGGAAAGGTCGTTCGCTTCGCCGTTCGCGCCGTAGGCGACGAGCAGTTTCGCGAGTTCCCGCTGATCGCGCAGCACGCAGGTCATCAGCGCCGTCCTTCCCCAGCCGTCGCGGAAATCCGCTGGGTAGCCGTATTCCAGGAGCAGCTGCAGCATTCGGATCTTCGTCAGCGCCGTCACCTGCGAGGAGGCCTGTATGACGGCGGTCGCCGGAGTGAAATTCTTCAGATTCGAGTTTTCGGAATCGGCGATCGCGGCCGCGAGGGCCTTCAGCGCTCCCGCCGGCGTCGAGTAGTCGGGAACGTTGACGACGTCCGTGCGCGCGTTGAAGTCGAGCAGGATTTCGAGAGCTTCGACGTTCCCGCCGTAGGCGACGCGGACGATAGGGTAGTCTCCCGAGCGCGTGCGGGCGTTCGGATCGGCGCCGCGCAGAAGCACGCCGCGGAGTCCGCTGAGATCCGTCCACGCGAGCCGGACGAGGTCGTCGCCGGTCGTCTTCGCGGCGACCTTGTCGGGCTTCGGCGGGGAAAATCTTTCCCCGGGCCCGTCGGTTTCCGCGGGCGCCGTTTCCGTCGTCGTCGCGGGAACGGGCACGGCGGGCCCGCGTTCTTCGGGTTCGGCGGACAGGGCGATCGCCGCGGGAACGAGGGCGGCGAAGAAAAGGGGCGCGGCTTTCATCGGGGGATAAAGATTTTCTTCTGAGAAAAAAATAAACGTTCCCGCGTCCGTTTCCGCAATCTGAAAAAAAACAGTGAACGCCCGTTGAGGGGAAAAGCCGCGCGGGAAAACGACGGACGACGCAGAGCGGACGGGCGGGAGTTCAACGTTTCCGCGCAGGCGAGAAACTTCGGTTTTCGACTGCCGAAGCGGCGGAACGCCGCTCCGCCTCTCGAAAGAACTTCTTTCGCCTTCCGTGACTTCCGGTGAAGGAAGCAGGACCGTATTTTTCGATTATCGGCTCTTGCGCGGGCGGGCGGGGGGCGGTTATAGTGCGCGCAATCATGTCTTCGGATTCCATGAAGAGTCTCGAGCGCGCGCCCGTCGGGCGTCTGCTGCTGAAATACGCGTTGCCCGCGATCGCGGGAATGATCGTCTTTTCGCTCTACAACGTCGTGGACAGCATCTTCATCGGGCAGTGGGTGGGCGAATACGCGCTCGCCGGGCTGGCGGTGGCGTTTCCCGTGATGAACCTTTCGGCGGCGTTCGGTTCGCTGCTCGGCGTGGGCGGCGCCGCGCTGTGCTCCATCCGCCTGGGCGAAAAGAACTCGGCGGGCGCGGAGCGCGCGTTCGGAAACGTGGTGACGCTCGGCGTGCTTTTCGGCGTGGTCTTCGGCGGCGGGAGCGCGTTTTTCCTGGAAGAGATTCTGACGGCGTTCGGCGCGAGCGGGCAGACTCTGCCTTACGCCTACCGCTTCATGCTGGTGGTGCAGCTGAGCGCTCCCGTGACCTACGCGTTCTTCAACCTCACGCACATCATGCGTTCGACGGGATACCCGAACCGCGCGCTCGCGTCGCTGTGCCTTTCGGTCTGCGTGAACGTGGCGCTCGCCCCGCTTTTCATCAAGGTCTTCGACTGGGGCATCACGGGCGCGGCGCTGGCGACGCTCTGCGCGCAGCTGAGCAGCCTCGCGTTCGTCGTTCGCCATTTCTGCGCGAAAAAAAGCACGGTGCATTTCGTGCGCGGGATCTATCGTCCCCGCGCGGAAACGGTGCTGCCGATCATTTCCGTGGGCATCGCTCCGAGCCTGCTGAACGCATGCGGGTGCGCGGTCGCGGTCGTCATCAACCGCCAGCTGCTCGCCTTCGGCGGCGACCTCGCCGTCGGCGCCTACGGCATCTTTTCGCGCGTGCTGATCCTCATCGCGATGATCGTGCTCGGGCTGACGCAGGGCGCGCAGCCGATCATCGGCTACAACCACGGCGCGGGGCGTTACGACCGCGTGCGGCGGGCGTTCCTGCTGACGTTCGTCGCGGGCGTCGCGATTTCGACCGCGGGCTTCCTTTTCTGCGAACTGTTCCCGCAGGCGATCGCGCGCGCGTTCACGGACAACGAGCAGCTCATCGAATTTTCCGTGCAGGGGCTGCGCATCGGCGCGGCCGCGTTCGCGCTCGTCGGCGGCCAGATCGTGGTGAACAATTTCTTCCAGTCCATCGGCCGCGGGAAAACGGCGGCGGCGCTTTCGACGACGCGCCAGCTCGTCTTCCTCGTTCCCGGCGTGCTGGCGCTCCCGCATTTCTTCGGTCAGGCGGGCGTGTGGTGGAGTTTCCCGATCGCGGACCTCATTTCGATCGTCATCACCGCGGTCGTGTTCCTCCATTTCCTCCGCAACTACCGCCCGCCGCAGGTCGCGATCAGGGCGGAGGGCGACAGGTGACGATTCCGCCCCGGCGGAATTTTCTTGAGAATCTCTTTTCGGCGAAGCCGTCCGCGCGCGGCGGCGTCCCGGCGCGCGTTCCCGCGCGTCCGTTTTTCCTTCCCAATTTCTAATTGCGCGGCGCGCGCCCGTCCCTTACCTTTTCCCGACTATGTATATTTCTCCGGAGACACGCGC
>JBJEVP010000124.1:0-2563 GCA_051884475.1 Candidatus Spyradosoma sp. | reverse complement strand
CGCGCGGACGCCGATCCCGTGATTTTCGACGCCGGAATCGACGTCGGCCGGCGTGCGATTCTGCAGAGCCTCGCCAAAAATTATCTGCCGCAGATCGCGGAGACGCTCGGCGTCGAGCTTTCCGCCGAGCCGATTCATCTCGGGCTCACGGAAGATCCGTCCGCGCCGCCCGGAGTGACCGTCGGACGGCGCATCACTCTCAGCGCGCCGTATCTGCGCGCCGCGCCGCACGACGCCGGCATGTTCGTGCACGAGCTCGTGCACGTGGTGCAGGCCTACCCCGGGAACGTCGCGCCGTGGTGGCTCCTGGAAGGCGTCGCCGATTACGTGCGCGACTACCGCCTGCTGCGCGAGCCCGCGCGCTGGGTCGCTCCCGCGGACGCCGACGTCCGCCGCGGCTACACGCACGCCGCCGCGCTGCTGGAGCACATCGTCCGGACGCGTCACGGGGGCGACGCCGCCGCGCTGCTGCGCCCGCTCAACGCGGCGTTCCGTCGCGGCGAAAACGGCGAGGCGTGGCTCGCCGCCCGCTACGGCTGCACCGTGGACGACTTCGTCCGCGAAATGCGCGCGCGGAAGAAAGAGTAAAAAACCGCGAAAGAACACGTACGGACACGAATTTTTTTGAAGGAAAGCGCGCGGAGCGGCGACGATCTCTTTTTTCGGCTCAAAATCGCCGCGCACGAAGGCCTTTTCGGCTCATCGTGAGCCGAAAAGCGCTTGAAAATCGAAGTTTTTGAGCCGAAAATAGAGACCATGAGCACGCACCTCGACGAGATTTTTCAGTTCCTGCATTACCACCCGAACGCTTCTCGCACGGAAATCGAGACAGCTCTGGAAGCGCCGCCGAGCGCCGCGACGATGAAGCGGCTTTTGGCGGGTGCGCTCGAGCGCGGAGAAATCGCCGCGTCGGGGACGGGGCGCGCGACGCGCTACTCCATCACGCCGAAAACCCACCTCCTGCGAACGTTCAATGTCGAGGAATATTTCAGAAAAGAGATTGACGAGCGCGTCGTACAGACGAGCTTCAATTTCGAGCTCATTCGCGGGCTGCTCCCGCAGATCGAGATTTTTTCCGAAGCGGAGAACGCGCATCTGAGCAAGCTGCAGGCGGAATTTTCCGCCCGTGTCGCCGCGCTTCCGGAAGACGTGCTCGCGCAAGAAATGGAACGCCTCGGAATCGATTTAAGCTGGAAATCCTCGCAGATCGAAGGCAACACATACACGCTTTTGGAGACGGAGCGTCTGCTGCGGGAACGCAAGGAGGCGAAAGGGAAAACGCACGAAGAAGCCGTCATGCTTCTCAACCATAAAGCCGCATGGCGTTTCCTCACGAAAAACCGCGACTACCTGAAAACGCTCACCATAAGCGGCATCGAAGACGTGCACAGCCTTCTCGTCAAGGACCTCGGCGTCGGCAGAAACGTCCGCGTCGGGCGCGTCGGCATCACGGGAACGAACTACAGACCGCTCGACAACGAGTTTCAGATACGCGACGCCCTGCACGATTTCTGCGCGCTCGTGAACGCGCGCGGGAACGTTTTCGAAAAGACGCTGTTCGTGCTTCTTCTGCTTTCCTACATCCAGCCTTTTTACGACGGGAACAAGCGCACGGCGCGCATCGTCGGAAACGCGCTTCTGCTCGCGGAGGACTGCTGTCCGCTTTCGTGGCGCACGATCGATTCCTTGGATTACAAAGAGGCGCTTCTCGTGTTCTACGAACAGAACAATCTCCGTCCATTCAAAGACATTTTTATGGAGCAGTTCGAATTCGCCGCGAAAACCTATTGCTGATCTTCAAAAATTCCGTATTTCCCAAAGCATGAGAAAAGAATCTTCCGCCGATTTTCCGAAGACGGCGTTTCTGCTCGGGGCGGGGCTGGGGACGCGCCTGCGGCCGCTGACCGAGCGTTGCCCGAAGCCGCTGCTGCCGCTCGGCGGGAAGCCGATGCTCTGCCGCGCGATGGACGCGCTGCTCGCGCTCGGCGTCGAGCGCTTCATCGTCAACACGCACCACGCGGCGGAGGCGTACGCCGAGGCGTTCCCGCGCGGCGACTACCGCGGCGCGCCCGTCTCGCTCGTGCACGAGCCCGTGCTGCTCGACACCGGCGGCGGGCTGAAGAACATCGAGCCGCTCCTCGTTCCCGCCGACGAAAATCTGCTCGTGTACAACGGCGACATTCTCGCCGAGCTCGACCTGCGCGCGCTCGCCGCGGCGCACGCGCGTTCCCGCGCCCTCGCCACGCTGCTCCTGCGCACGGACGCGCGCGGCAACGTGAATTTCGACGACGCGACGGCGCGCGTCGAGGACTTGCGCGACCGTCTCGGGCGCGCGGGAACGCGCCGCTGCCGCTTCACGGGCATCTACGTCGTTTCGCGGAAATTTTTCGACGAAATCCCCGCCGGAAAAATCGAAAGCGTCGTCGAGGCGTTTCTGCGCGTCGTCGCGCGCGGGAACGGCGAAATCCGCGGCGTGATCGACGACGCGGGCTCGTGGCGCGACCTCGGCACGCCCGAAGAATACGCCGCCGCGCAGCGCGAATTCGCCGCGTGAATCACGCGC
>JBJEVP010000123.1:0-2584 GCA_051884475.1 Candidatus Spyradosoma sp. | reverse complement strand
CCGAACGCCGAAGGCTCCGGAACCGTCAGAACCAGCGAAAGCGTGCCGTTTTCGTAGTTCCATTCGCGGGCCCAGCTCGCGAACCCGCCGAGATCCGAATGCTCCAGGTCGAAGAACGTTTCCTCCACGAGGAGCGACGAGAAATCCTGCGCTCCGTTGAACGAAATCGCGCTCGCCGTGATGATCGACAGCGCGGTGCCCAACGCGACGTCGTACGTCGTCAGGTCGATCGCGAATTTCGCGCCCTCGTTGAACGTCACGGCTCCCGCGCCCGTATTCAGACCGCCGTCCACGGCGACCTTCAGCACGCTCTCGCCGTTCACCGTCACCGGCCCCGTCCCGAGCGCGCTCGCGTTCGCCGCGATCAGCGTTCCCGCCTCGACCGTCGTCCCGCCCGTGTAGGTGTTCGCCTGCGTCAGCTTCAGCGAACCCGCGCCCTGCTTGACGACGCTCAAACCGCCGGTCAACGTCGTCGAAGCCAAAACATCGTTTCGGTAATTATAGGTCACTTTCGCGTTTGCGTTCGCCATCGAAATCGTTCCCGTGCCGGAAACGGATTTGCCTCCGCCCGTCACGCCGGCACCGCCGTCGCCGAAGGTCACCAAAGAGCCGTTGGAGAGCGTCATCGTCCCGGAATAGCCCGAAACGTCGCCCGTAAAGACGTATTGCTGTTTTGCTGACCCGTGGGACTGTCTCCACTTTCCGTCTCCGGTAATGGTTCCGGAAAATGTATAGACCATGTCCGAATAGCCGTTGGTCAACGTCAATCCGCCTTCGCTCCCGCCAGCCAATTCGATGTCCATGGCGAACGCCAGAGCGTTGTTGGTGCCTTGGGCAAAATAGAAATTCGTGCCCGTGACTCCGTTGAGGACGATCTTTGATCCGTCCCGCCCGTAATCATTGAGATTGAACGCGCTCACGGAAGCCCCTCTGGAACCCTGAAGCGCTACCGTTCCCGTCCAGTTGTTGAACTTTGTCGAATCGGACAGAGTCAGCGTTCCCGTCGAGCCGAGGTCGATTCTTCCCGAACCGGAAAGCTGCGTCGCGGAAACCGCCGCCGAGCTCGTCAGCGCGCCGTTCACGCTCAGCGCTCCCGTCGAAGTCAGCGCCGCCGTGGTCGAGAGCGTGCCGCCGACGGAAATCGTCGCGAACGTTCCCGCTGCGGTAAAGCGCGCGTTGCCGTCGACCGTCAGCGCGTGCGTTGACATCATGCTGCCAGAAACACTCGCCGTACCTCCACCTTTCACCGTGAAATCACCGCCGAACGCCGCATCTACGTTCAGATTCATCGTCGCGCCGCTTTCGACCGACACAGCGCCCGTAGAGAAAATCTTTCCGCCGCCCGACGCCGCGTCGAACGTATACGTTCCCGAAGAAACCTTCATCGTATCGACTGTGACGTTCCCCTCCACGGAAACCGTTCCCGCATTGGAGTTCGTGAATTCGACGCTGTCGCAGACCTGGAAAGTCTCGGCGCTCCCGGACGTCGTCACATTCCAGCCGCTTCCGTTCGCCTTCCACGTGCCGGAATCTCCGCCCGCCCAAGTGAGCGCGAGCGCGTTCTGCGTCACGGAATCGATCGCGAGCACGCCGTCGGTGTTGGAAACCGTTAAATTCGTTCGATTTCCGAAAACGTTGCCGTTCAGCAGGAAGTTCGCCAAAGAGGGCGTCGTGGAGCCGTCGCCGAACGTCACCGTTCCCGCCGTCGAGGAAATCAGCTTGCCGGTTCCGAGTGCGCTGAGATCGAAGATTGTTCCCGCGTCGAGCGTCACGGCACCCGTCACGGCGAACGCCGCCGTGTCCGCGTCCAGCGCGCCGGTCGAAAGAATCGCCGCTCCGTTCGTCGTCAGTGTACCGCCGATCTCCACGGAACCGCTCGACAGTCCGCGCGCGAGCGTCGCGCCGTCCGCGACGAGGACGTTGCCCGTGCCGAGCGCGCTCGCGTTGCCCGCGACGAGCACGCCGCCCTCAATCGTCGTCTGCCCGGAGTAGGAAGTGTTCGTGCCCGCGAGCGTCACCGTTCCCGTACCCGTCTTCTTGATTGCGCCCGCACCGGAAATCACGTTGGAAACCGTGCCCGTCGCGGCGGCGAGTTCGAGCACCGCGCCATTCGCCACAGTGACCATGCCGCGCGTCGTTCCCGTGCCGAGCGCGTCCGTGTTCTTCACGATGACCTTGCCGACATTGACGTCGAGCCCGCCGACGAAGTTTTCCGAGGGCGACGTGCTGGAATTCGCGATGTCGAGCGTCAGCGTGCCCGAGCCGGTCTTGATCACCTTTGCTGTACCGGAACTACCCTGATTTCCGATTTTCCCGGTGATGTTCAGCGTGGCTCCGTCCGCGACGTTGAAAGTCACGTTGTTGCGCAGACGAATCGACGCGGAAATGTTCGATTCCTTGCCATAGGTATTCAATACGTCGACCGTTTTCGCCGCGTTGAAATCGAGGTTGCCGTAACTTCCGCTTTGGTTCGTTCCCGTGATGTTCCCGCCGTCGAGCGAAAGCGAATTATTGGCGTTGAACGTCCAACGGTTGCTGCCGAGAGCGAGCGTGCCGCCGTCCTTGACGACGATGGAAGTCGTGC
>JBJEVP010000122.1:0-2596 GCA_051884475.1 Candidatus Spyradosoma sp. | reverse complement strand
GAAGCGCGTCCCGTCGTCCGTCCGGACCGCCTCGTCGCCGAGCGCGTCCCTCAGCACCCGCGTCGCCCGAAGAAAGCGGCGGGAAACCGCTTCTCCCTCGCCTTCATTCCCGTTCCGCATTGCCGTAACGGGCGTCGCGGGCCGCGTCCTCGGCGGCGATTTCGTCGAGACGATTCAGCAGGGAGACGCCCTCCTCCGCGCCGCGGTCCTCGATGAAGCGATAGGCGGGCGTGTATTTCAGAATGACGCGCCTGGCGACTTCCATGCGCAGCGTCTTCGTCACGCGTTCGAGCAGGCGGCGGGCGGCGGCCTTGTCCTCGTTCCCGCCGAGCACGGCGTAGAAAATCCGCGCGTCGCGCAGATCCGGCGAGATCTCGACCGCCGTGATCGTGATGCGCACGCTCTCGCTCCGCCAGCGCGCGTGCAGCTGGTCGCTGATCTCGTGGCGGAGCAGTTCGTTGATTCGTGTGGTGCGTTGCGACATGGCGGAGGTCCCTCAGTCGTTCTTCACGCCGAAACACTCGAGCAGGCGGGCGAGCTCGTCGTTCCCGCGATACTCGATCAGAATTTTCCCGGACTTCTTTCCGTGCTTCACGAGCACCTTCGTGTGGAAGAACGAGCAGAGAGTTTTTTCGATGCGGAAAATCTCGTCGGAAATCTGCCGGATCACGGGCTCCGCGGCCGGCTGCGTTCCCGCGACCGGCTTGCCTTCGCGGGCGCGCTTCGCCAGATCCTCGGCGACGCGGACGCTGCACTGCGTCTCGACGAAACGGCGCGCGAGCAGGCTCTGCTGCGCCTTGTCGTCCAGTCCGAGCAGCACTTTCGCGTGCCCCACGGAAAGCATTCCCGTGGCGATGAAGCCCTGAATTTCGGGATCGAGCGAAAGCAGACGCAGCGCGTTCGCGACGGACGAACGCGCCTTGCCGACGCGCTCGGAAACCGCCTCCTGAGTCAGATTGAAGTCGCGCATGAGGCTGCCCAGGCCGATCGCCTCTTCGATGGGATTGAGATCCTTGCGCTGAAGATTTTCGATGAGCGTCATCGCCGCGCTCGAAGCGTCGCTCGCCTTGACGACGCGCGCGGGAATCATCTTCAGCTTCAGCAGCTGAAAGGCGCGCCAGCGGCGTTCGCCCGCGATGAGCTCGAAACCGCCGTCGCTGATTTCGCGCACGACGATGGGCTGCAGAAGTCCTTCGGCGCGGATCGAATCCGCGAGCTCGCGGAGCGCCTCCTCGTCGAACGTCCTCCGCGACTGATGCGGCGCGGGAACGACGCTGCCGACCGCGATTTCACGGAACGGAAGCGCGGCGGCGGGAACGGGAGCGGGCGTCGCCGCCGGAGCCGAGGGCGCGGTTTTTTCCTCCGCGGAAGCGGGCTTCTTCGCCGGAGCCTTGATGGGCACGGCGGTCGCGCGCTTTTCCGCGGGAACGGGCTTTTCCGCCTTTTTCGCCGGAGCGGGAACGGGCTTGCCCCTGCGGTTGAACGAAGCGGCCTTCGCCTGCGCCACCGCCGAATTGGAAATCAGCGCGCCCAACCCGCGGCCCAAATTTTTCTTCTGCTGTGCCATTGTGTGAAAAAATTCCGATGTTTGAGAGAAAGTTCAGTCCTTCTGCGGAACGAATATCTTCTGTCCGACGAAGATCTTGTCCGGATCCAGGCCCGGATTCGCATAGAGGATCCAGTTCTGCTTCGAACCGTTGCGCGTGATGATTTTGCCGAGAGTGTCGCCGGGCTTCACCGTGTATTCGATGCCGCCGGAGGGAAAATCCTTCGGCTTGGCGACGGACGCAGGAGCGTCGTTTTCCGAAGCGGTCGCGGCTCGGTTCACGTTTTTGGAAAGGTCCGCGATCGCGCGGTTCGTCATGTCGGCGAGCGCCTTGATCTTCGCGTCGGTCTCGCTCGTGATTTCCCGGCGCTGCACGGCGGCGGCCTCCTTGAACTCCGCCCGGAGAGAGGCGATTTTAGGCGCGACCTCGTCGGACGGGTTCACGCGTTTTTCCGCGAGCTGCAGCAGACGCGCGTTCTCGGCGCGAAGCTCGTCAAGCTCCATGCGCAGGCGGGCGACTTCGGCGCGGAGCGCCGCGACGTCCTCGCTCAGCCCCGCGAGCTGCGGATTCTGCTGCGCGGACGCGGGAACGGAAAACGCGACGAACACCCAGAGCGCCGCGAAAAAAATCTTCGTCTTTGACATCATCTGCGGCAGGAATTTTCCGCGAATCCCGGGCAATTGTCAACGTTCCCGAAAAAGAAGCGCACCCGCCGGGAGAAGCAACGTTTTTTTAACTCGAAGAAGAAATCCGGAGCGAAGGCATTCCTTGTCTTCGTTCCCGCGACGCGCACAATTTCCAAGCCCCGAAAGGGGCGAGATCGCTTAGCGTAGGGCAAGCGAGCGCCGCGAGCGCAGCCCTACGAAACCGCTCGCGCGCCCTACGACGAAGACGTGGACGTCTTCGCCCCCAAGCGCGCTCAGTGCTTTTCTGCGGGAGATTTTTTTTCGCGGGCGCGCGGGCGTTCCCGCGCGCTCCGTCTCAGCCTTCCAGGCCGAGAACGGCTTCCATGCCGTAAACCGCCGGGGCCTTGCCGACGACCCAGCCCG
>JBJEVP010000121.1:1341-2603 GCA_051884475.1 Candidatus Spyradosoma sp. | reverse complement strand
TCAACCGAAAGGAAATTTCCCGACATGGAATTCGAAACGCTTTGTCTTCACGCCGACGGCAACAAAAAAGACGAATGGGGCACGCTCAGCATGCCGATCTGCCAGGCGGCGACCTTCGTGCACAAGAGCGTCGATCTCCCGTCCGAGCACAGCTATTCGCGCCTGTCCAACCCGACGCGCTCGCACCTCGAGCACACGATGGCGGCGCTCGAGAACGGAGCCGCCGCGTTCGCGTTCTCCACGGGAATGGCGGCGCTGACGACGCTGATGAAGATCTTTCTCCCGCCCGCGCACGTGATCGCCTCCGAAGACCTTTACGGAGGCAGTCTGCGCCTCTTCCGCAACGTGAACGCGCACGAGGGCTTTTCGTTCGACTTCACGGACACCGGCGACGCCGAAAAAGTCCGCGCGCTGATCCGCCCGGAGACGAAGGCGATCTTCGTCGAGACGCCGAGCAATCCGCTCATGCGCATCACGGACATCGCGGCGCTCGCGCGGATCGCGCGGGAACGCGGGTTGATTCTCATCGTGGACAACACGTTCCTCACGCCGTATTACCAGCGCCCGCTCGACCTCGGCGCGGACGTCGTTCTGCACAGCGGCACGAAGTATCTCGGCGGGCACAACGACACGCTCGCGGGATTCCTCGTCGCGAAGACGCCCGAGCTCGCCGAGCGCATCGCCTACGCGGCGAAGACCATCGGCGGCTGCCTCGCGCCGTTCGACTGCTTCCTCGTCGAGCGCGGCATCAAGACGCTGCCCGTGCGCATGGACCGCATCAGCGAGAACACGAAGCGCATCGCCGAATGGCTGCGCACGGTCCCGCGCGTCCGCCGCACGTATTACGCGGGATTTGCCGACAGCCCCGGCTACGACGTTTCCGTGCGGCAGGCGAGCGGCTTCGGCGGCATGATTTCGATCGAAGTCGAATCGCGCGAACTCGCCGAGCAGGTGCTGCGCAAGGTGCGCGTCTTCCAGTACGCCGAAAGTCTCGGCGGCGTGGACAGTCTCATCACCTATCCGATCCGGCAGACGCACGCCGACGTTCCCGCGGAGGAACGCGAGGCGCGCGGGATCAACGACCGCTTCCTGCGCATTTCCGTCGGCATCGAAAACGTGAAGGACCTGATCGCCGACCTCGAACAGGCGTTCGGCACAACGAATAATGAATAACGAATAATGAATAGTGAATAATGAATAACGGATAGCGAAAGTTCATTATCAACTATTCATTATTCACTATCCACTATTCACTATTCCTT
>JBJEVP010000121.1:0-1241 GCA_051884475.1 Candidatus Spyradosoma sp. | reverse complement strand
TTCACTATTCCTTGCTCTCGACCGGCCGGGGCTTTTGATGTAGCATCGTCCGAAATTTTTTTCCGCCATGTTTTACGACTTTGACGAAATCATCGAACGCCGAGGCACGAACAGCCTCAAATACGACTTCGCGCGGGAACGCGGCATGCCCGACGACCTGCTCCCGCTTTGGGTCGCCGACATGGATTTCCGCACGCCGCGGGAAGTGACCGACGCGCTCGCCGCGAAGCTCGCCCACGGGATTTTCGGCTACACCGAGCCGAAGCAGCCGTTCTTCGACGCGCTCGGCGCGTGGTTCGAAAAGCGCCACGGCTGGAAGTGCGAGCCGCGAAACTTCATTCAGACCTGCGGCGTCGTGCACGCGCTCGCGACGCTCGTGAGCACGCTCACGCGGGAAGGCGACGCCGTGCTGATCTGCCAGCCCGTCTATTATCCGTTCGCGGGAACGATCCGCGCGAACGGCCGCCGGCTCGTCGTCAGCGAACTCCGCGAGAAGGACGGGCGCTACGCCGTCGATTTCGAGGACTTCGAGCGGAAAATCGTCGAAAACGACGTGAAGCTCTTCATTCTGTGCAGCCCGCACAATCCCGTCGGCCGCGTGTGGACGCGCGAGGAGCTCGAGCGCCTCGGCGACGTCTGCCTCCGGCACGGCGTGTTCGTCGTTTCCGACGAAATCCACGCGGACTTCGTCTACGCGCCCGCGCGCCACACGGTGTTCGCGTCCGTGAAGCCGGAGTTCGAGAAGAACTGCGTCGTCTGCACCGCGCCGACCAAGACCTTCAACATCGCCGGGCTGCACATCGCGAACATGTACGTCGCCGACGGCGCGCTGCGCCGGAAAATCCTGCGCGAGCTCGACCGCCAGGGCTACAGCCAGTCCAACGTGATGGGGCTCGTCGCCTGCCGCGCCGCCTACGAACACGGCGCGCCGTGGCTCGACGCGCTGCTCGCGTATCTGCGCGGGAACGTCGATTTCACGCGCGATTTTCTGCGGGAACGCGCGCCGAAGATCCGCTTCGTCGATCCCGAAGGCACCTACCTCGTCTGGCTGGATTTCCGGGCGTTCGGGCTCTCGGACGAAGCGCTGCGCGCTAAGGTCGTCGGCGAGGCGAAACTGTGGCTCGACGACGGCTTCATCTTCGGCGCGGGCGGGAACGGCTTCCAGCGCGTGAACGTCGCGTGCCCGCGCGCGACGCTCCGCCGCGCCCTCGAACGCCTCGCCGCCGCCTTCGCCGACTGAG
>JBJEVP010000120.1:0-2605 GCA_051884475.1 Candidatus Spyradosoma sp. | reverse complement strand
TTCACGACGATGTTCACGAGCTTGCCGGGAACGACGATTTCGCGGACGATTTCCTTGCCGTCGATGAACTTGCGGACGGAGGCGTCCGCGCGCGCGGCGGCGAGCATCGCGTCCTTCGTCGCGCCGACGGGCAGCTTCGCCTCGGAGCGGCGTTTGCCGTTGACGGAGAAGACGACCGTGATCGCGTTCTCGGCGCACTTCGCCTCGTCGCACACGGGCCACGGGCTTTCGCAGACGGAGCCGGTCTCGCCGAGGCGGTGCCAGAGCTCTTCCGCGATGTGCGGCGCGAACGGCGCGATGAGCTTGAGCAGCCCGCGCGCGGTGTCGCGCGTGAACGCGGGCTCCTTGTCGAGCGCGTTCATCAGAATCATGAACTGCGAAATCGCCGTGTTGAAGCCGAGCGATTCGATGTCGGCGGAAATCTTTTTGATCGACTGGTTGAAGACGCGCTGGAAGTCCTCGCTCTCCGCCGCGGCGTCGGACACGCGCGCGGAGATTTCGCCCGTCGCCTCGTCCACGAACGCGCGCCACAGGCGGCGCAGCAGGCGCGCCACGCCCTCGATGCCCTTCGTGTTCCAGGGCTTCATCGCTTCGAGCGGCCCGAGGAACATCAGGTAGAGGCGCAGGGCGTCCGTGCCGTAGTCTGCGACGATCTGGTCGGGGTTGACGACGTTCCCGCGCGACTTCGACATTTTTTCGCCGTCCTCGCCGAGAATGATTCCCTGGTGGAAAAGGCGCGTGAACGGCTCGGGCGTGGAGAGCACGCCGACGTCGTAGAGGAAGCGGTGCCAGAAGCGCGCGTAAAGCAGGTGGAGCACGGCGTGCTCGGCGCCGCCGATGTAGAAGTCCGGCGTCTTCCAGTACGCGAACGCGTCGGGATCGACGGGGCCCTTGTCGTAGTCGGGCGAAAGGTAGCGCAGGTAGTACCAGCACGAGCCCGCCCACTGGGGCATCGTGTTCGTCTCGCGCGTCGCGGCGACCCAGCCCTCGGGCGCGGTCTCGCCCTCGGCGCGGGAACGCGTTTCGCCCGTCGCGAGATTCACGAAGACGTCGACCCAGCCCTTGGCGTTGGCGAGCGGCGATTCGCCCGTTCCCGAAGGCTTGTAGGATTCGACCTCGGGCAGCTCCAGCGGGAGCGCGGACGCCGGGAGCGGCACGGCGACGTGCGTCGCGCCGTCGAGCGTGCGGTAGGAAATCTTTTCCGCCGGCATGAACTCGCGCAGCGCGGAGTCGGCGGGGATTTTTTCGTAGTCGCTTTCGGAGACCCAGACGATCGGGAACGGCTCGCCCCAGTAGCGCTGGCGCGAGAAAAGCCAGTCGCGCAGCTTGTAGTTGACGGTGCCGCGCCCCCAGCCGCGCTCTTCGACGTATTTCGTGATCGCCTTCTTGGACTCGCTCGTGGGCATGCCGGTGAACTCGCCGGAATTGACGAGCACGCCGTTCGCGACGAACGACGCCTGCTGCACGTCCACCTTCGCGTCGGGATTATCGACGACCTGAATGATCGGAATGTCGTGCGCCTTGGCGAACTCCCAGTCGCGCTCGTCGTGCGCGGGAACGGCCATGATCGCGCCCGTGCCGTAGCCCATGAGCACGTAGTCCGCGACCCACACGGGAACGCGGTCGCCGTTGAGCGGATTGATCGCGTAGCCGCCCGTGAACACGCCGGTCTTTTCCTTGGCGAGGTCGGTGCGCTCGAGGTCGGACTTGTTGCGCGCCTTTTCGACGTAGGCTTCGACGGCGGCGCGCCGCTCGGGCGTCGTGAGGCGTTCCCGCAGCGGGTGCTCGGGCGCGATGACCATGTACGTCACGCCGTAGAGCGTGTCCGGGCGCGTGGTGAAGATCTTGAGCTTGGTCGCGGGATCGTCGGCGAGCGGGAACTCGACCTCCGCGCCCTCGCTGCGGCCGATCCAGTTCTTCTGCAGGCGCTTGGTGGAATCCGGCCAGTTCAGCTCGTCGAGCCCGGCGATGAGCTTTTCGGCGTAGGCCGTGATCCGGAGCACCCACTGGCGAATCGGGCGGCGCTCGACGGGGAAGTTCCCGCGCTCGCTGCGCGGCCCCTCGTCCGTGTTGAGCACTTCCTCGTTGGCGAGCACGGTGCCGAGCTCAGGGCAGAACCACACCGGCTTGTCGTCCACGTAGGCGAGCCCGTGCTTGAAGAGATTGAGGAAAATCCACTGCGTCCACCGGAAGTACTTCGGCTCGATCGTGGAGATTTCGCGCTCCCAGTCGATGGCAAAGCCGAGCATCTGCAGCTGGCGGCGGAAGTTGTCGATGTTCGCGAGCGTCTGCCCGCGCGGGTGCTTGCCCGTCTTGATGGCGAACTGCTCCGCGGGCAGCCCGAACGCGTCCCAGCCCATCGGGTGCAGGACGTTGAAGCCCTTGGCGCGTTTGTAGCGCGCGAGAATGTCGGACCCGGTGTAGCCCTCCGGATGGCCGATGTGCAGCCCCGCGCCGGACGGATACGGGAACATGTCGAGCACGTAGAACTTCGGCTTGTCGGACTTGTTCACGGCGCGGAACGTCTTTTCTTCCGCCCAGAATTTCTGCCAGCGTTTTTCGATCTCGGAAAAATTGTATTCGGAGGAACTCATGATGAAAAAAT
>JBJEVP010000119.1:0-10203 GCA_051884475.1 Candidatus Spyradosoma sp. | reverse complement strand
CCGCGCTCTGATTCCGCGCGCGTCTCCCCCGCGAAAAAAAGGACAGGCTCCCCGCCCGTCCTTTTTTTTGCGCGCGCTTCGGTCGTCGTCCCGCGGCTTATCCCGGGAACGACTAAAATTCGCGCACGTGGGAGAAAAGAAGCGGCTGAGAGGATTCCCTTCGGGCGACGGCGCCGAGCAGGGCGTCCTTGTCGTAGAGCAGAAAGAAGCGGCCGTCGGGAGCGTTTTCGAGGAAGCGCGTCACGGCGGTGTAAAGCAGCTGGCGGGAAAAGAACTCCGCGCGCGCGTCCGCCGGCGGGAACACGACCGCGAGGCGGGAGAACTCCGAGCCCTGCGATTTGTGCACGCTCATCGCGTAGGCGGTCTCATGCTCGGGAAGCAGAGCGGCGGGAACGCGCCGAGGCTCGCCTTCATCGCTCCTGAAATACGCGGAAAAGACGCCCGTGCCGGGATCGCGGAGAACGATCCCGACGTCGCCGTTGTAGAGGCGTTCCCGCACGGAATTTTTCGTGACGACGATCGGACGTCCGTGGTAATGCGCGCCGGGCGCGGTCCCGCGCGGCGCGAAAAGCGCGCGGGCGCGGGCGTTGAGGGCTTCCGAGCCGAAAAGCGCCGCGTTGCGCAGCGGAGAAAGCACGCGCGCGGAATCGACGAGATCGAGCATTTCCGCGGGATCGGCGTCGGCGGGAACGCGGCGGAGCTTTTCCGGAAAAAGTTCGAGGAGCAGCGCGTCGAGCCGCGCCGCCGTGATTTCTTTCGAGGAGCAGAAGAATTTCCCGTCCGCGGACGGCCGGGCCTCGTTCTCCGCCAGGAGCGCTTCCGCCGCGCGCGCGTCGCCGGAGACGACGGCGCGGGCGAATCTGCCGAGCGCGCCGCTCTCGGAAAAACGGCGGCTTTCCGTCAGTTCGACGAGCGAGGAACGCAGCTCCTCCGCTCCGCAGAACGCGCCGAAGACGTGTCCCGGCCCGACGGAGTCGAGCTGATTTTCGTCGCCGAGCAGAACGAGCCGCGCGTGCGGCGGAAGCGCGCGCAGAAGGCGCGACATCATCGTCTGGTCGATCATCGAAGCCTCGTCGGCGACGACGAGATCGGCGGCGAGCGCGGGAACGCGCGGCTCCGTCAGCGCGCCGCCGCCCGCGCGCAGAGCTCGGTGCAGCGTCGAAGTCTCGAGAGCGAGGATCTTTTTCAGCGCCTCCTGCGGGAACGGCGTTTCCGCGCCGGCGCGGACCAGCCTTTCAATTTCCTCCGCCTGCCTCCGCACGGCCTCCTTCATGCGTCCGGCGGCCTTGCCCGTGGGCGCGACGAGGAGCGCCTCGGCGTCGGGATTTTCGGCGAAGACGCAGAGCAGCGCGCGCAGAAGCAGCGTGGTCTTGCCCGTGCCGGGGCCTCCGGAAACGATGACCAGCGGCGAAGAGTCCACGGAGCGGACGGCGGCCTTCTGCCTTTCGTTCAGCGGGAACGGAAGCGAAGCGTCGATGATTCTCCCGGACTCGAAAGAAACGTTCCCGCGCTTTTCGGCGCGGGCGAGGCGGAGAATGTCCGCCGCCGTCTGCACCTCCTGCCGGAAATGTCTGAAAAAATACAGCGCGGCGTTCCCGCGGTCGAACACCAGCGGAGTCTTTTCGCCCGCGAAATAGTTCCGCTCGTCGCCGACGACGGCGCAGGCGGGCCCGGAAGAAGCGCATTCGCTCAGAAATTCCGCGTCCTCGGCGGAAAGCGGGCGCAGGTGCGTTTCGCGGTTGCCCGCCGTCGTTTCCGCGAGCCGCCCGGCGAGTCCGCCGAGGCGGGAACAGACGTCCGGAGCGCAGCCGACGTCGCGGGCGAGCGCGGCGATTTCCGAGGCCAGCCACTCGGCGGCCGCGGATTCGGCACTGAGAAAACGGGAGGACGCGGGAACGCTCACGACGTAAGGGCTTTTCTTGTTTTTTCGAAAAAAAATTCGAAGCGGCGGGGAAATGGTTGTCCCATCAGGATTCGAACCTGAACAAAGTGAACCAAAATCACTTGTGCTGCCGTTACACCATGGGACAAGAAAGAGAGGGGAAAGGACACCGCTTTTCCGAAGGGAAGTCAATCTTTTCCGAGGAATCGGAAATCAGGGCGCGGGCAGGAAATCCGACGCCCGCCCCGCCGGGAGCGCTCCTCATTTTGCGCCGCTCTTCTTCGCGGAGGCGACCGCGGCCGTCGTCTTTTTCTTCGCGGGCGTTCCCGCGTCCGCCTTGGAGGACTTTTCCTCGGTCGCCGCCTTCTTCGGAACGTAGTTCGGATCGGTAAGGCGCGCCGGATAATCTTCGAGATAATCCCACTTCGGGAACTTCTCCGCCTTGGCGACCGCGCGCTTGGACACGTCGATTTTCCACGCCTTGAAATAAGGAGCGAGGTTCTTGTTGGAGACCTCGGAAAGCGTCGTCAGCAGCCAGTCCCAGCGCTCCTGGTCGGAGAGCCCCTCGAAGGGCTTGGACTGATACTCGACGCCCATCGCGCGGAACGCCTCGAAACCGAGTTCCCGCATCAGCTCGACGTAGAAGTAGAGCTTCACGCGCACGTCCTCGAAGGGGCTGAACTGTTCGTCGCTCTTGAGGAAGGCGGCGACGGATTCGCGCATGTCCTTTTCGGCGATGCTCGTGCCGTCCCACGCCTTGTCGTAGGGAACGTCGCAGCCGAGCACCTGCGCGACGGTGGAGAACACGTTGACGGTGACCTCGGTGAGATTCGCGCTCGGAATGCAGAAATACGGCGTCGGTCCCTGGTGATTGTGCCCGAGCTCGTGCCAGAGCCCCCAGCTGCCCTCGGTCGTGAGTTTTCCGGTGTGAATGCAGTCGCCCCAGGCCATGTAGCCCATGGCGGGATATCCCGCGTGCCCCCAGCCGACGGAAATCTGACGGTCGAGCACGAAGCGCATGGGAGTGCAGACGCGGTCTTCCTTCATGTCCCAGGCGACGAGCCAGTCCTGCATCGCCATTCCGCGCTGCAGATTCTTGCAGACGCGTCGGGGAATCTTCATCTCCTTGAGCATGTCGAGCGGGAGCGTGAAGATGAGGCGCGGAGTCTGAATTTCTCCCCACGGCGCCTTGTATTTCTCGAGCTGCTCCTTCCATTCCTCGGAAGTGGTGAGATTTTCCTTTTTCGTCGGCTGGTCGCCGAAGACGTAGAGCGGCGCGGGAACGCCGCCCCGGATCGTGAGGCTCACGGGCTTGAGCTTCTTGTGGACGCCGTGCACGTCGATGTAGATGAGCCCGCCCATGGGATTGGCGAACTCGAACCTGCGTTCCCGCGAATCGTCGCCGGAAATCTTCACGGAGTTCGTCAGCCTCGGAATGCGCTTGAGCTTGCCGTCGTGGTGCTTTTCGAGAATTTCCCAGGGAAGGAAGTCGGACTGCGACCCGATGCGCAGCGACATGTTCGCCTTGACCTTGCCGCCGAGCGTGACCGTGATCTTCTGCCCGGGCGGCGCCCAAAGCCCCGTGCTATGCCAGCCGCCGATCGCGGGATCGATCACGATTCGGCGCTCGACCAGCTCGACTTCGCCCTCGGGAACGCCGGGAAAATCCGCGGCGGCGGGAGCGGCCTTGGTCTTTTTCGGATCGCCGCAGAGAAATTCGTCCATCTCGGAGATGAGCTTCTTGATCTTGCCCTGATCCGTCCACGGATTCTTTTCCGTAGGAAATTCGGTCATGTCGGACTTCTCCGCCGTCGCCCAGCTCCACGTCCCGACGACCTTGTCCGGGCGTTTCTTCGTCGGGTTGATTTCGTCCCGATACTCGGGATAATACGGCGTGCCTTCCTTCAGAGAAGATTCCAGCGCCTCGGAGAGCGAGATGTCCTTGCCTTTCTTGGGCGCGGCGAAAAGCGTTCCCGCGGCGACGACGGCGAGAGCGGAAAAAACGAGAGCTCGAAACGGAAATTTCATAAAAGAATTTTTTTCGGGATAATCCTGGAACGAAAGACTAACCGAAGCGCGCTCCGTGCAAAAGACAATTCTGCGGATTCACATTTTCCCGCGCTTCCCGTCAAAAAAACTTTGCGGGAATTCATCGGAACGGTAGAATTTCCCGCAACTATGAGCATTGAAGCAAAAATTCAGGAACTGGGGCTCACGCTCCCGCAGCCGCCCGCGCCCGCCGGCGCCTACGTTCCCGCCGTCCGCACGGGCAATCTGCTCTTCCTCTCGGGAACGCTTCCCGTCGCCGAAGGCAAACTCACGCACACGGGCATGATCGGCTCCGCTCCGGAGAAGGACGTCGCCTACGGCTACGCCGCCGCGCGTCAGTGCGCCCTCGCCGCTCTCGCGAACGCGAAGGCGTTTCTGGGCTCGCTGGACAAGGTGAAGCGCGTCGTCAACGTGAACGGCTTCGTCTATGCGCCCGAAGGCTTCGCGGACGCGCCCAAGGTCATCAACGGCGCTTCGGAGCTCTTTCTCGCCCTTTTCGGAGAAAACGGCAGGCACGCCCGCGCGGCGGTCGCGCTCGGCGGCGTTCCGCTCCACGCGACGGCGGAGGTTCAAGTCGTTCTCGAAGTCGAATGATTTTTTCCCGCGGAGCGGCGTCGGGCGCGTTCCCACCGCATCCCTCGGAAATCCTTAAATGAGCGACGAAAAAGAAAGTTTCAGCCCCGGCGAAAGAATCGGCGACTACGAAGTCATTTCGGTTCTCGGGTTCGGCGCGACGGGAACGGTCTATCTGACCCAGCACGCCGTGCTGAAGAAGCTTTTCGCGGTCAAGGTCCTCAGCGGCGACCTCGCGTTCATGCCGGAGTTCGTCCGCGTGTTTCAGCACGAAGCGCAGATCGTCGCGGCGCTCTCGCACGAGAACATCGTTCCCGTGCACAACTTCGGCGAGTGCGACGGACTTTATTACTACGTCATGGACTTCGTGAACGGCGGAACGCTCGAGGACGTGCGCCGCCGCAACGGAGGCCGACTTCGCCCGGACGCCGCGATTTCGCTCATTTCGGCGGTCGCGCGCGGGCTCGCCTACGCGCACGCCTACGGCGTCGTTCACCGCGACCTGAAGCCGGAAAACATTCTGCTGACGCGCACGGGAACGCCGCAGATCACGGATTTCGGCATGGCGTACGTGGACCGCAAATACATCGCGGGGCAGCGGCGCATGAACGAACGTCGCCGTTCCCGCGCGGGAGCGAAGTTCCGCGCGGTCGTCGGGCGCGCTCCCGCCGAGACGCAGAGCTACACGCCCTCTCAGACTCAGATCGCGATCGAGGAGAACGCGGAGGACAATCCCGAAATCGAAGGCGGCACCGAAGGCTACATCGCGCCGGAGGTCAGCCGGGGAAGCGCCGCCACGCCGCGCGCGGACGTCTATGCGCTGGGCGCGCTGCTGCATTTTCTGCTCGTCGGCGAAACGCCGCAGGAACCCGGACGCCTTTCGCCCGAAATCTTCAAACTGCGCAACCGCGCGCTCGCCGATGTGCTCAGCCGCTCGCTGAGCGTGGTTCCGTCGCGGCGTTATCCCACCGCGAAGGAATTTCTCGAAGCGCTGGAGCGCGTGAGCTCCGCGCCCGCGCGGCGGAAACGCCGTTTCCTTTACGCGCTGGGAATCGCGCTGATTCTCGCGATCTTCGCGTTCGCGTTCTCCTCCGGCGAACGCTCGCAGAAACGCAAGACCGAAACGCGCGTCGCCGTCGCCGCCCAGAAAATGTTCGACGCGGAAAACGCGGCGAAGGCGCAGCGGGAAATTCCTCCGCCCCCGCCGCCGGAATCTTTCGAATCCGAGCCGCCGCCGCGGAACGACGTTCCCGCGAAGCGTCCCGGAGTTTCCGAGGACGGAGACGCCGACCGCGCGCGCGCTTCAACGAACGTTCCCGCCGCGACGAGCGAACGCGTCGCCGCCGAGAGCAAGGAAGCCGCCGTCGTCCCCGCCGTTCCGCCGCAGACTCCGTCGGAATCCGCCGAGCGCGAATACTGGGAACGCGTCTGCGCGGAACGCACGGGGCGTCGCGGAGTGGTCGTCTCTTTTCCCGCCGATCTCAGCGGCTCCGGCGCGAAAATCTCCGCGGCGAACGCGATCGAATTTTCCAGCCCGATCAGACCCGGCGCCTACAACGTCTATCTGCGCACGGACGTCTCCGAACCGCAGTCGGCCGCTCCCCTGCGCCTGAGCGTCGGCGCCGACCAGATTTCCCGCGTGATGAAGTTCGACGAGGCGACGGACGGCTCGGAACCTCGGTTCTTCGCCATGATCGAAGTCTCCGTTCCGACGGACAGAATCCGCATCGAAATTCCGAAATCCCAGCGGAACGCGAATCTGCCCGAAATCGGACTCGTCGAAATGGAAATCCGTCCCACGTTCAGCAACGCGGACTTTTCCCGCATGTTCGGCGAATTTCTCTCCGCGCTCGTGGAAAAATAGGAATTAAAAATCCGGAACGAGATTTTTTCCGGTTCTGATTCCTGATTGCGCTCAGCGCGAAAGGTTCGCGCGCATCTGGTCGGCGACCGAAAGGCAGTACGCTGCGGCGGTCGGCACGCGCAGAACGAAGCGCCCCAGCCTCGCGGGAAGAAATCCGCAGGCGCGCGCGGAGGCGTATTCCTCGGGCGAGAGATCGCCTTCGGGGCCGACGAGCCAAAGAATTTTTCGCGGCGCGTTCCCGCGAAGCGAATTTTCGATTTCGCGGCAGCCGCGCGAATCCGCCTCGAGGCTCGCGGTCAGCTTGAGCGTTCCCGCGTCGGAAGAAGAGATTTTTCCGAAAAACTCCTTCGCCGTCGTCACGGGAAAAATTTCGGGCACGAAAAGATTGCCGCACTGCTTGCAGGCCTCGACGGCGACGGCGCGCCAGCGTTCGAGCTTGTGCGCGGCGCGAGCGGCGTCGAGCTTCATTTCCGTGCGCGCGCCGAGAATCGGATGAAATTCCGAAAGCCCGATTTCGACTGCGGCGCGAAGAATGTCGTCCGCGAGCGAACCTTTCGGCAGCATCTGAGCGAGCGCGAGCGCGCATGCGGGCGGGGCGAGGCGTTCCCGCGACTCCACGGCGAGCGTGAGCGCCTTCGCGTCGAGCGCGACGGGCGTTCCCGTCCACGCGTTCCCGCGCCCGTCGAACGCGGTGATCTTCTCGTCGGTGCGCACGCGCAGAACTTTGACGAGATGAAAGCTCTCCTCTCGGGAGAGCGTGAGCGTGTCCGCTTCGGCGGGAACGGGAAAAGGATGGTAAGCGCGCATCATGGCTTTCGAGGAATCAGATATCGATCGTTTTTCCGAGGACGGCCGCTTCGTGAGCCGTCTTGAAATGAAGTTTGACGAACTCGCCGAAGCGCGCCGCGCCGAACTTGCGGAAAATCGCCGACGCGGCTTTTTTCGCCTCCGCTCCGGAACCTTTCGGCAACGGCGTTCCCGCCACTTCGGATATTTTTTCGAGCTCGCGCACATACGCCGCGCGGGCGACGATCGAGGCGGCGGCGACGACGGGATCGCTCTCCGCCTTGGGGCGCATGCGCAGATCGAAGCCGATTCCCGCGCGCGCGAGCACGCGCTGCACGACGGGAGATTTGGAAAACTGGTCGAGCAGCCCCCACGCGGGAACGCATTCGTCGCCGCGCTCCGAGGCCTCGGCAAGCGCCTCCTTCAGCGCGAGGAAATGCAGCTGACCGAGGAACGCGTTCAGGTTGCCGTATTTCGGGTAAAGCTCGTTGTATTTCGAGATGCGGGCAAACGCGACCTTGACGACGACGCCCGGCGTCGCGCGGATCATTTTTTCGAGTTCGAAAATCTTTTTGTCTCCCGCGACCTGCTTGGAATCGCGCACGCCCGAGGCGAGCCACTTTTCCACGGCGGGCTTTCCCGCGATCACGCAGGCGGAGACGACGGGACCGAAGAGATCGCCCTTCCCGGACTCGTCCAGCCCCGCGTGCAGGTCGAACCATTCCGGATTGAGCTCCGCGTCGTAGCCGAGACGCGCCTCGCCCGTAATCTGCGGTTCGAGCACGTCGGTCACGAAATCCTCCGTGCCTTTTCCGGAAATCACGACCTTGCCCGAGGTGTAGGCGACGACGTTCACGCCGCGCGGCTTCGACTTGTAGGAAAAAATCGAATACGGCGTCTCCGTGCGCTCGAACGCGGACGCGCCCTCGCAGAACTCGCCGAGCTTCGCGATTTTCTCCTCGTCGAGCGCGAGCGTGTAGAGCGCGATTTTCCTGGATTCGGCGGGAACGCCGGCGGATGCCTGTCTTTTTGCCATAAACTTGCGGGAAGTTTATGCCGTTCCCGCGCGGGAACACAAGGAGGGAATGAAGGCGCGGCGGCGCGCGCTCACTCGTCGAGCTCGGAAAGCACGGCAAGCATCTGCGGAAGCAGCTGTTTCTTGCGGGAAAGCACGCCGGGCAGGAAGAACACGCCGTCTTCGCCGCGGTCGTAATGCAGCGAGCGGAGAATCGCCTCGTCGCCGACGGCGAGCATGTCGGAAGTCTCGCGCGCGGCGTCGGTCACGAGCAGCCCGAAGAAATTGAGCGTTCCCGCGGCGCAGGCCTCGCGCATTTCCTTTTCCAGCTCCTCGCGGCGAAGGCGCAGCAGCTGCAGATTGGATTCCTCGACCTGCGCGAGCGCGAAGCGGAAACGCCCGCTCGCGTAGTCCTTGCGGTCGCCGCCGATGACGTCGCGCGCGCTTTTCGCGGAGAGCGGAGAATCAATCGTCATCAGCTCCCGCATCAGCGCGCGCGCGGAAACGCCGCAGAGCGACTCGAGCCAGGCGCAGATTTCGCGGTCGGATGCGGTCGTCGTCGGAGACTTGAGCGCGAGCGTGTCGGAAACGAGCCCGCCGAGCAGAATTCCCGCCGTCGGCGCGTTCACGGGAACGCCCGCCTCGCGGAACATCTTCGCGACGAGCGTGCAGGTGCTCCCGACGACGTCGCCCGTGAAGCGTATCGGATACGCCGTGCCGATGGTGCCGATGCGGTGGTGATCGACGATTTCGACCACGGGCAGCTCCTCCGCTCCGGGCAGCCGCTGCTCGGGCTCGTTGTGATCGACGAGAATCATGCGGTAGGGAGGAGGCTCGGAAAGCGCTTTTTTGTAAATGACTCCGCAGAGCATGCCGTCGGCGTCCGCGACGGGAAAAAGCTCCGACGGCGAGCGCAGAATGCGCGTGCGGAAATCGCGCAGACGGTCGTCCGGCGAAAGCACGAGCGTTCCCGCGCCGCTCATTTCCGCGGATTCCACAGGCATGGAAAATTTCAGCCGGCGCGTCACCGTCGCCGAATCCAGCGAGGTCTTCAGCACGGAAACGCCGCGCAGCTTCGCCGCCGCGACCGCGCCGCCGGGAATCTCGCGACGCCCCGTCACGATGAGCAGGCGGATCCGGTTGTCCAGCGCCTTCCAGATGATTTCGGGACGGTCGCCCGTGATGACGACGAGGCGCTCGTGCCGCTCCACGGGAATGTGATCCTCGAAGCTCGCCGCGCGCATCGCCGCGACATAGACGTCGAAATCCGAGACCGTTTCCGCGTCGAACGCGGCGGGCATTTCCGCGTCGAGCACGCGCTGCATCAGCGCGACGGAGCTGCGGATGCGGCGTCCGGCGAAGCTGTCGCCGTCGTCCGTGCCGATGTTGAGCAGACGGGAAAGAAGCGCGATCGCGCTGAGCATGCCGAGGAAACGGCCGTTCCCGTCCGTCACGGGAAGCTGCTGCACGCCGAGCTCGCGCAGGCGGCTCACCGCTTCCAGAAGCGTCGTTCCCGCGACAATCTTGGGCGCGGGAACGCACAGGTCGCGCATGCGCAGGTGCACGTCGTTGCGGCGCTGCGGCGGCTTCACGCCGAAGCGTCGGAACAGATGCGCCGCGCGCTCGGGAAACACGCCCGGACACACGGGCACGTAGTCCGCGTCCGGATTCTGGGCGCGCCGAAGCTCCGCGAGCGCGTAAGCGCTCGCGATGCTGTCGGGATCGGGATTTCTGTGCCCGGAAATGAAGAACGTCTCGCGCATCCGCAGAAAAAAATTCTCTCTCCGCCCCGCGTTGTCAAATTGAAATTGGCCCCGCGCTTGCGGGCGAGTGCGTCCGCGTCTTCGCCGCGGGGCGCGGGAACGCCGCGCGAGGGCAGAAAGTTTTTTTGCCGCGGACGCCGCGGATGGACACAGATGAAAGCCCCGTCGGGGCTGCCCCGAAAGAAACCCCGGGCGGAAGCCCAGGGAATGCGCACAAAACGGAAAAGCCTTGTAAAGGCGACCCTGTTCCCGCGGCGGACGGACGCGCCCG
>JBJEVP010000118.1:0-2627 GCA_051884475.1 Candidatus Spyradosoma sp. | reverse complement strand
CGCTGAACTTCGACCTGCGCTGCGCCGCCCGCGAAGAATGGCTCTGAGCGCGCGCCAGGCTCCCGCTCAACGGTTGGGAATGCCGAAGAGCTTGCGGTAGGTGGAGAGCGCGGCGGAATCCGTCATGCCCGAAATGAAGTCGAGCAGACGCTGCGTGCGCGCTTCGGCGGAGGCTTCCGCGAGCGCGGCGCCGTCGAGCATGAGCGCGATTTTCTTCCCGCGCGCGGAATCGGGCTTCGCGATCCATTCGGAGAAGAACTCGAAGAGCCCCTCGATCACGCGGAAGCCCATCAGCTCGGTGTCTATCCTAGCGTTGTAGATGCTCGCGGCGGAAAAGACCTTGAGCCGCTCCGCCGCCCCGGAGAACGCGAACTCTGGATCGTCGAGCATCGCGCGGTTCTGCGTTCCCGCGAGCAGCGCCTCCTCGCGTTCGAGAAAGACTCTGCGCGTTTCGCGGATTCCGGCGCCTATCGCCACGGCGCGGACGTAGTGCGCGGCGCTTTCGTCGCCTTCGTCCGCGGCGATGGAGTCGGCGCGGGAACGTTCATCGTCGGAAAGAAACGCGTCGAGATGCCCGCGGAACTCGTCTCGCGAGATGACTTTGGAGACGAAGGCGTCCTCCATGTCGGCGACGAGATAGCTCAGGTCGTCGGCCGCCTCCATGAGAAACGCGAGCGGATGCCGCCGCCAGGCGGGAAGGCCGCCGGAGGCCGCGTCGTCCGCGAGCGGAATCATTCCCGTCTCCGCCGCGACGAAGCGCGCGGCCTCGGCGTCGTCGGCGACGAATCCGAATTTCTTCGCCGCGATTTCGCCCGTTCCCGCCGCGGAAAATTTTTCCGAGCAGGGATATTTCATGAACGCGCCGAGCACGGCGGCGGTGAGCTTGAGTCCCTTGCCCGCCATGGGGTCTCCCGTGCGCGTGAGCACGCGGAAGCCCTGCGCGTTGCCCTCGAATTTTTTCGAAAATCCGTCGGGAACGTCGCCGCGCGCCTTCGCCTTTTCCAGAGCGGATTCGAGCGCGGATTCGCCGAAATGCCCGAAAGGCGGATTGCCGATGTCGTGCGCGAGACAGGCCGCCGAGACGACGGAGCCGAAATGCGAGGGGCGCACGCCCGCGTCGCGGAGTTCCGGACGGCGGGAAATCAGCTCCTCGCCGACGCCGCAGCCGATCGATCTGCCGATGTAGGCGACTTCAAGGCTGTGCGTCAGGCGCGTGCGGACGTAGTCGTCCCGCCCGACGGGAACGACCTGCGTCTTGTCCTGCAGACGGCGGAACGCGCTCGAATAAAGGATGCGGCCGAAATCGCGGTCGAATTCGCTGCGGATGTCCTCCGCGGCGCCGCGCGGCGTTCCCGCGCTTCGGCCCCAGCGGGAAGCGGAGAGGAGACTGATCCAGTTCATCATGGGAAAAGGAGAATCGTAAATCGGGAACCGTCGCCGCGCGGAAATCTCATTTTCGCGAAGCGAGAATGCGGAGCGCGTCTTCGTGGAGCCGGGGATTGGCGGCGAGGATCGAGGCCGCGCCGAGCGCGGCGTTCCCGCGCCAGTCGGTGACCTTCGCGCCCGCGCCTTCGAGAATCGGCAGCAGCGGGTAGAGATCCCACGGAGAAAGCACGGGATCGGCCATGACGTCGGCGCGGCCGGAGGCGATCATCAGATAGGCGTAGCAGTCGCCCCAGGTGCGGAACAGCCGCGCGCGGTGGAGCAGGGCGTTCCAGTTTTCGTCCGGATGCTCGGTTTCGCAGTCGAGAAGATCCGTCGTGAGCAGGAGCGCCTTGTCCGTGCTCGGCACGTCGGAGACGCGGACGCGGCGTCCGTTCAGCTCCGTCGCGCGTCCGTCGCCGATGATGCGTTCCCGCGTGACCGGCTGGTCTATCACGCCGAGGCAGGGTTTGCCCTCGTGAAGAAGTCCGAAAAGAACGCCGTAGAGCGGCACGCGCGAGACGAAGGACTTCGTGCCGTCGATGGGATCGAGCGACCAGACGAATTCCGCGTCCGTGTTCTCGTTCCCGAATTCTTCGCCGATGAGGCCGTGCGAGGGATATTTCTTCCTGATCATTTCGCGCAGACGGCGCTCGCATTCCTTGTCCGCGACGGTGACGGGCGAGCCGTCCGGCTTGATTTCGATTTCCGTGTGCGGGAGCGCGTGATGCTCGGCGACGATTTCGCGCGCCGTGTCCGCGAGCGTTCCCGCGAAGGCTTTGAGTTCTTCAAGATGTTTTTCGGAAAGCATATGAGATCTGATGACGAAAGGTCGTTTTCCGATTCTGTTTCCCTTCTCAGTTCTTTCTCCCGAGGAGCGCGGAGACGATTCCGCGGAGAAACGCGTTGTTCCCGCCGATTTCTTCGCAGAGTTCGGCGGCGCGGGAAGTGAGCCGCTCCGCGCGTTCCCGCGAATTTTCGATTCCGTGGAGGCTCGGATAAGTCAGCTTGCGGTTGCCGGCGTCCGCGCGGACGGGCTTGCCCATCGTTTTCTCGTCGCTCGTGAGGTCGAGCAGGTCGTCCACGATCTGGAAGGCGATTCCCGCGCAGTGCCCGATTTCGTGCGCCTTCGCGAGAAGAGCGGTGTCGTTCCCGCGCGCGCCGAGACGAAAGCCCATGATCAGCGCGGCTTCGAGAAGGGCGGC
>JBJEVP010000117.1:0-2640 GCA_051884475.1 Candidatus Spyradosoma sp. | reverse complement strand
CGAATGGTGCGCGCGCTACGAGGCGGGCGAAGCCGCGCGGAAACGCGGGAACGCGGCCGACTGACGGCCTTTTCGAGAAGCACATGCCCGAAATGTCCTACATCCCGCCGACGCGGAAATCGTTCTCGTTCAGGGCGCTCGCGCTCTGGGGCGACAGGCTCGCCGCGCCGCCGCTTTCCGACTGGGAAAAACTCTTCACGGAGGACGCGGTTCACGAGGGCCGCCGCCGCTACCGCGACACGGCGGTCGCGGAAATTTTTCTCGGGGACAGGGACGCGTCGGTCTCGTTCCGCATGCTCGGGCAGACGCCTCCGCAGCTGCAGATTCTCTTCGACACGGACGCCGAGGGCCGCCTGCGCTGGCGCAGCAGCATAAAGGCGCCGCGCAAGGAATCTGCACCGTTCGCCGTCGCCGGGCTTTACGTCGTGGAAGAGTTCGTCGCGTCGGAATATCCGAATCTCCCGCTCTCCGCCGGAAACGAACCCGCGCCGGAGTCCGCTCCGAAGAACGGCGGGAAGAACGCCGTTCCCGCCGCGCCCGCGCCGAAGCGCGCCGTTCCCGCGCGCGCCGACCGCCCGCTCTGCGTGGTCTTCTCCGCGGCGGAAAACGAGCTTTCCTTCTCCGCGCACTGGAAGGAGGAAAACGGTTCCCGCGTTCCCGCGCTCGATTCCGAAAAATCGCGCGACGCGCTCACGCCGGGCGAGCGCGAACAGCTCATCCGGCTCGTCGCCGCCGCGCGCAAAGGCGGATTTTCCTTCGACGCCCGCCGCGGCGCCTACGTCCTCGCGGGAACGCTTCAGGCGATCCGCTTCGCGAACGAACATTTCCCGACGTGGCGGCGGCGCTTCGAAATCGAAGGCGCGCAGACCATCGGCGTGCTCGCCGGACCGCCCCGCGAAATCGACGCCCGGCTGCGCCTGCGCGCGGAATCGCGGCGGGAGTTCGGCGCGGAATGGCTTTTTTCGCTCGACGGAAACGCGCTTTCCGCCGCCGAAACGCGCACGCTGATCGCGCACAGCGGCGAATCCGTGTTCCTGCCGGGGCGCGGGCTCGTGAAGCTCCGCGCGGGAACGGCCGCGAAAATCTCCGACTGGCCCGATCCCGCCCTCCACGGCCTGCCGATCTACACGCTGCTCTCGCTTTTCCGCGACGGCGAATCCGACGTCGTCGAGCCCGACGCGAAACTGCGCGCCTGGCGGAAAAAACTTCTCAAAGAGCCGAAGACGCCCGCCGGGCTGCCCGGATTCCTGCGCCCGTATCAGGCGCGCGGAGTCGCCTGGATGCTCCGGATGTTCGAGCGCGGAGCGCACCCGCTGCTCGCGGACGAAATGGGGCTGGGAAAAACGCTGCAGACGCTCGCGCTCGTCTCGCGCGACGTCACGCCGCGCCGCCCAGCGCTCATCGTGTGCCCCGCGAGCGTCGTTCCCGTGTGGAAGAACGAAATCGCGAAGTTCTTCCCGAAGCTCGTCGTGCGGACGCTCGGCGCGGACGGCGATTTCTCCCCGCGCGGGAACGCCGGCGGCGCCCGCCCGCACGTGTGGATTTCCAGCTACGGACAACTGCGCGTGCACGCGGATTCGCTCCCGAAAAAACGCTTTTCCTTCGCCGTGCTCGACGAAGCGCAGTACATCAAGAATCCGCAGACGAAGATTTCGCAGACCTGCCTGAAGATCGTCGCGGACCGGCGTCTCGCGCTCACGGGAACGCCCGTCGAGAACCGGCATCTCGACCTGTGGACGATTTTCCGTTTCCTGATGCCGGGACTGCTCGGACGCCGCGCGACGCTCGAACGCGAAATCGCCGAAGGCGACGCCGCGGCGCTCGAAAAGCTCCGGACTCAGATCGCGCCGTTCATTCTCCGCCGCACCAAGAGCGAAGTCGCGCGGGAACTCCCCGAAAAGGTGCAGAGCGTCCTGCACTGCCCGCTCACGCCGGAACAGCGGGAACGCTACGAAAAGCTCGTGAGCGAAGGGCTCGCCTCCTTCGGCGGAGAAGACGCCTCGACCGTCGGCGCGCTCTCCTCGGGTTCGACCAACCTGCTCACGCTGCTCATGCGCCTGCGCCAGGCCGCCTGCGATCCCGCGCTGCTCCCGGGACAGTCCGCCCTGCCCGTCGATTTTTCCGGAAAAATTTCCGTGCTGCTCGAACGGCTCGAAGAAATCATCGACAACGGAGGCAAGGCGGTCGTCTTTTCGCAGTTCGTCTCGCTGCTCGACCGCGTGCGCGGCGCGCTCGAAAAACGTTTCGCGGAAACGCCCGTCTTCACGCTCACGGGAAAAACCGTCGATCGCGCGACGCCCGTCAGAAAATTCCAGAGCGGAGCCGGCGCCGCCGTTTTTCTCGTCAGCCTGCGCGCGGGCGGAACCGGGCTCACGCTGCACAGCGCGGAATACGTCTTCCTGCTCGACCCGTGGTGGAATCCCGCCGTCGAGGAACAGGCGATCGACCGCGTGCACCGCATCGGGCAGACGCGCCGCGTCTTCGTCTATCGCATGGTCGCCGCGGGAACGATTGAGGAACGCATCGAAAAGCTGAAGCAGACCAAGCGCGAGATGTTCGACTCGCTCGTCGGCGCGCTTCCGGACATGTCCGACTGGGCGAGCCAGTATCCCTCGCTCGAATCCCTCATCGCCCTCACGG
>JBJEVP010000116.1:0-2643 GCA_051884475.1 Candidatus Spyradosoma sp. | reverse complement strand
CTTTTTTCGCATGGCGCAATGAAAGCGCGTCCGCCGCGCGGCTTCAAGCGCCAAGCAATGAGCACTTCCTCAGACGCGCGACGGGAATCGCGCGCGCCGCACGCGGCGACGACCGAAATCCGTTTTTCTCCGCGCGATCCGCGTCGCGATCGTCCGAAATCTCCGCTCGAGCGAAAACCCGACCGGGCTTCATCGGCCGCGAATCATCAGTCTCCAAGCCGCTCCCGCGCGTTTTCGCTTTACGCTTCCGGAATTTGGCGTGATAATTGCGGGCGTTGTCAACCCCACACGTCAACCCAACCAAGGAACCGATTTTTCCATGAAAGTTTTAATGATTTCTCCTGAAATCGCCCCGTATTCCAAGACGGGCGGGCTCGGCGACGCGGTCGCCGCGCTTTCGAAGGCGGTCGCCGCCCGCGGGCACGAAGTCCGCGTCTTCACCCCGCTCTACGGCTCCGTGAAGCGCATCGGCGAATGGACGCCCTACCCCGATCCCGTGCGCGTGGAACTCGGTTTCGGAATGTACGCGGACTGCCGCGTCTGGAACGTGCCTTTCCACGGCGCGACGATTTCCTTCTGCGAATACAATCACTTCTTCGGCGCTCCCGAAGTCTATTCCCAGCGCAAGGACGACGCCTACCGCTTCGCGTTCTTCTGCCGCGCGGCGATCGATTTCTGCGAACAGTCCGACTGGATTCCGGACATCGTCCACTGCCACGACTGGACGACCGGTCTCGTTCCCGCCATGCTCAACACGCGCGACAACTGGCGCCGCATCGCCCGCGCGGGAACGGTCTTCACCATTCACAACCTCCAGCACCAGGGGCTCTGCGAAAAGGGAATCATCGATTATCTCGGTCTCCCCTGGGGCCTTTTCACCGACGACAACTACGAGTGCCTCGGCGGCCTCAACATGATGAAGGGCGCCCTCTACCACTCGACGAAGATCACCACCGTCTCCCCGACCTACGCCTACGAAATCCAGACTCCGCAGTACGGCTTCGGCATCGACCACGTCCTGCGGCACCGTTCCCGCGATCTTACGGGCATCATCAACGGCATCGACTATCAGGAATGGTCGCCGCTCGTGGACAGGTTCATTCCCGCCCACTACAACGCCGACGACTTTTCCGGGAAGGACGTCTGCAAGGCCGAACTCCAGCGCTCCTGCGGACTCTTCATCAAGCCCCGCGTGCCCGTCTTCGGCGTCGTCTCCCGCCTTTACGACCAGAAGGGGCTCGACCTCTTCGCCGCGATTCTCCCCGAACTGCTCTCCCGCGCGGAAATGCAGGTCGTCCTGCTCGGCAGCGGCGATCCCGCGCTCGAAAGCGCTTTCGGACGCATCGCCGCATCGTTCCCGACGAAAATGTACGCCCACATCGGCTACGACAACAAGCTCTCCCACATGATCGAAGCGGGCTCGGACTTCTTCGTCATGCCCTCGCGCTTCGAGCCATGCGGCCTCAACCAGATGTACTCGATGGCCTACGGCACGCCGCCCATCGTGCGCACGACGGGCGGTCTCGTGGACACCGTCGCCGCGTGGTCGCCGAAGGTCCGCGGCGAAGGCACCGGAATCAATTTCCAGGACGCGGACCAGAACGCCCTCCGCTGGGCGATCGAACGCGCGCTGCAGCTCTACTACGATTACCCGAACGACTACTACGCCGTGCGGCACAACGGCATGTGCAGGGATTTCTCCTGGGACCGCTCCGTGGACAAGTACGAGGAAGTGTACAAATCCGCGATCGAGAACCGCAAGGGCATGTTCCCGCCGCCGGCGAAAATCGTGAAGTCCGCCGCGACAAAGGCCTCCACGCCCGCGAAGGCTCCGTCCGCTCCCGCGAAAGCGGCGTCGGCGCCCGCGCCCGAGAAAGCGCCCGCGGCTCCGGCGAAACCCGCCGCTCCCGCGAAAAAACCGGAAACGCCGCCGCCCCCGGCGCCCGTTCCCGCGCCGAAGAAAGCGGTCGCGCAGCCGGCGAAAAAGCCCGTCGCCCCGGCCGCGCCCGCGAAAAAATCCTCCCCGCGAAAAAAATAAAAAGCGGGGAACGCAGAGGCGCTCGCCTCCGTAAAAGACGCGCGATTTCCTTCGCGCGTCTTTTTTTTTCAACGCGAAAGAAACCGCGAAGTTAAAGAAAGTGAATTTGAACCGGGAAGGAACGGAAGAGAAAGAAGAAAGAGGAGGGATGATAGGTGAGAGATGAGAGGAATAATGGATGACGGATAATGGATGACGGATAATTCTCACCGAAGTTTTTGAAACACGGATGGAACGGATGAAAACAGATTCTTCAGTGAATAACGGATAATGAACAATGAATAGTTCTCACTGAGGTTTTTGCCTAAGCAAAAACTTTGAACACTCAATTATTCACTATCCATTACCCTATTCCTATCGCGCGGTTTTCTTCTCCTTCAAAGGATTTGTTCCTCTAAGCTCTCATCTCTCACCTCTCATCCTTTTTTCACTGGAAGTCATAGAAGTCAAAAGAAGTTTTTTGGAGAAGCGACATTCCTGTCGCTTCCGCGCGAGCGGCGTTTTTTACAAGAAATCACGAAATGCAAAAAAATTGAACCGGAAAGGAACGGAAGAGAAAAAAGAAGGAGAAACTGAAACGCGAAGAACGCAAAGAAAACCGCAAA
>JBJEVP010000115.1:0-2657 GCA_051884475.1 Candidatus Spyradosoma sp. | reverse complement strand
GCGCGCACCTTCGCCTTCAGCGACTCCTCATTTTTCCCGAACATCGGCGGGAACGTCGCCGTCGTCGCGGCGGGCGGAATAGCGGTTGGCGAGCACGGTGCAGACGAGCAGCTGCAGCTGGTGGTAGAACATGATCGGCAGAACGATCATGCCGATCTGCGGCGCGCTTCCGAAGATGAGCTTCGCCATGGGCACGCCGCCCGCGAGCGTCTTTTTCGAACCGCAGAAGACGGCGGTGATTTCGTCCTCCTTCCTGAAACCGAGGGCGCGCGCGGCGAGCGTCGTTCCCGTGAGCGCGACGGCGAGCAGGATTCCCGCGCCGAGGAAGGTTTCGAGAAGCAGGCCGGGACCGTGCTTCGTCCAGAGCCCGTCGTGCACGGAATCCGCGAACGAGGAGAAGACGAGCAGGAGAATGACGAGCTTGTCGAACACGTTGATGTATTTTTTGTAGGGCAGGACGCGCCCGTAGAAAAACGGGTTCAGAATCTGTCCCAGCAGGAACGGAAGGAACAGCAGGATGAAGAGGTTCAGGAACGTTTCGCCGACGGGGAGCGTTCCCGCGCCGCCTTCCGTCGAGACGAAGATTCCGACGATGAGCGGCGTGAGGAAAATGCCGAGAATGCTCGACAGCGACGCGTTGAAGATCGCCGCGGGAACGTTGCCGCGCGCGGCGGCGGTCATCGCCACCGACGAGGAAATCGTGGACGGAATCGCGCCGAGGAAGTAGAACCCGAGCACGAGATCCTCGGGAATGAACTGCCGCATGACGAGGCAGAAAAGAAACGCGACGACAGGAAACACGACGAAGGTCGTCGTCTGCACGCAGAGATGAATCCGCCAGGAGAGAATGCCGTCGCGCAGATTTTTCCGGGAGATTCCCAGCCCGTGGAAAAAGAAGATGAGCGCGATGCCGAAGTCGGAGAGCCTGTCCGCGCGTATCGTCCCGCCCGTGCGTCCGACTTCCGGAAACAGCGTCGCGAGCACGACGCAGGAAATCATTCCGAGCAGGAACCAGTCCTTGAAGATGTTCGGAAGCGGCAGTTTCTTTCTCGCGGGAGCGTTCCCGCCGGCTTTTTTTTCCGAAGTCGCGTTCATTTTTTCTTCTGCGGAATTTTTTTCGCTTTCCCGGCGCGGAGGCGTTCCCGCAGCTCGTTCCAGTGCGCGAGCCGCTCGGCGATTGCGGCTTCGGCGCCGTTGGGCTTGGGATTGTAGAGCTTCAGCGGCGTTTCCAGATACGTCTGTCCGGAAATGCCTTCGGGAAATTCGTGGGAATAAAGGTAGTCCCTGCCGTGGCCGAGCGATTTGTTCAGCTTCGTGTGCGCGTCGCGCAGATGCGCGGGCACTTTCTGGCGCGGGCGTTCCCGCACGGCGGCCTTCGCGGCGAAGAGCGCCTCCGTCGCGGAATTGCTCTTCGGGCAGGCCGCGAGAAAAATCACCGCGTGCGCGAGGTTCAGCGCGCATTCGGGCATGCCGACGAAATCGCACGCCTGCTGGCAGGCGACCGCTACCGTGATGCCGCGGGAATCGGCGAGCCCGACGTCCTCGCTCGCGAGAATCACGAGCCTCCGCGCGATGAAGCGCGGATCTTCGCCGCCTTCGAGCATGACCGCGAGCCAGTACATCGCCGCGTCGGGATCGCTCCCGCGGATCGATTTGATGAAGGCGGAAATCGTGTCGTAATGCTCGTCCTCGCCGCGGTCGTAGCGTATCTGCCGTTCCCGCGCGAAGGCTTCGAGATCGGCTTCGCCGATTTCGGTTCTGGGCGGGCGCGAGAGCGCGAGCGTCTCCAGCGTGTTCAGCGCGCGGCGCATGTCGCCTTCGCACATCTGCGCGACGGCCGTCAGGACTTTTTCCGAGGCGGAAATCTCGAGCATGCCCAGTCCGCGTTCCTTGTCGGCGAGGGCGCGGGAAAGCGCGGCGACCACGAATTTTTCCGGCACGGGTTCGAGGCGGAAGAGATGCGAGCGCGAGAGCAGCGGCGGAATCACGTAGAAGCCCGGGTTGTGCGTCGTGCAGCCGATGAGGCGCACGTTGCCCGCCTCCACGTCGGGCAGGAGCAGGTCCTGCTGCGCCTTGTTGAAGCGGTGGATTTCGTCGATGAGAAGAAGCGTGCGGCGCTGCGGGAACGCGCGGGCGGAGCGGAGAATCTCCCGAAGTTCGCCCGTGTTCGAGAGCACGGCGTTCACGCGCACGCAGCGGCAGCGGGTGACGGCGGCGATGGCCTCGGCGAGCGTCGTCTTGCCGCAGCCCGGCGGTCCGTAAAAGAGCAGACTGCCGAAATTGTCCGTCTCGATGAGCCTGGGGAGCAGGGCACCCTCGCCGAGAATCTTTTCGTGGCCGAGAATTTCGCTCAGGTCGCGGGGACGCATGCGCGCCGCGAGCGGACGGCGGAAGCCCGCGCCGGACGTTCCCGCGTCCGCCGCGCAGTCGCCGAACTCGTCGTTCCCGCCGCCGAAGCGCGCGGGGACGTCGCCGGCGTTTCCGCCGAAAAGCGAATCTTCGAAGTCTTCTGCCATCGTCTGAGAAAGCGCAGAAAACTAACCCTTTCCGCCGCGTCTTTCAATTAAAAGCAAAGAACGCGGACCGCGCGCTTAAATAAAAGGTTTCGCGGGAACGGGAAATCGCATATAATCCGAATGCTCTCTTTCGCCCCTGCG
>JBJEVP010000114.1:0-10378 GCA_051884475.1 Candidatus Spyradosoma sp. | reverse complement strand
AATGCCTTCGCCCCCAAATGCTCGGAAACACCAAGCCCCGAAGGGGCGACGATTGTTCAGCGTAGGGTTTCAACCCTACGTAAACGGACAAAAAACACATGCGTCCTGCAGGGACGCGATTGCGGGAACGCGCATGGGAGCGGAGACGTCTACGTCTCCGCCGCGAGAACGTGCGGACGCCGCGTGGCGGAAGTTCGCGCGCAGAAAATCGTGCGTCACGGGAACGAAAGCAGGAATGCCTTCGCCCCCAAATGCTCGGAAACACCAAGCCCCGAAGGGGGCGAGATTACCCAGCGTAGGGTTTCAACCCTACGTAAACGGACAAAAACAAATGCGTCCTGTAGGGACGCGATTGCGGGAACGCTTTTGCAGTCGTGCAGCGTATCTTCAATCGCGCTCCTGCAGAGCGCATTTTTCTGTACGGTTTCCGTAGGGCTGCGCGAACGAGTTCGCTTGCCCTACGCTGACCAATTTCGCCCCTTCGGGGCTTTTGGGGAGCGACTTGGCTCCACGCTTCGCTTACCAGTCGCTTGTCGGAGTCTTTTCAAAAGAAATTTCCTTTTAAGGGATTCCGCCAAGCGGCAGGAATGCCGCTTCCCCAAAAACTTCTTTTTACTTTTATGACTTCCAGTTAAAAAAAAAGAGGAGAGATGAGGGCTTAGAGATGAGAGGGAAAGTGGATAGAGGATAGTTGAAAATTGAAAGTTGAGAGTTGAAAGTTTTTGCTCAGGCGAAAACCTAAGTGAGAATTATTCGTTATCCATTATCAATTATTCACTGAAAAATCCGTTTTCATCCGTTCAATCCGTGTTTCAAAAACCTAAGCGGGAACTTTCAACTGTTCACTGCTCCGCACTCTTCTTTTTCAGACACAGATTTCACAGATGTGCACAGATTTTTGTCCCCAAAGCCCTTTCTTTGACTTCGCGGTCTTCTTTGCGTTCTTCGCGTTGAAGAAAAACGCCGCTCCCGCGGACCGGGCTTCCCCAAAAAAATCAGCGGAGGCGGGAAATCGGACACGCTTCGGCGAAGCGCGCGCGGGACTCTTCGAGAGAAATCGGCTTCTTGTTTTCGTCGAGCGCGACGAAGACGAGCTCCGCCTCGGTGATCTTGGCGACGCTGTTGCACATCTTCGTGAGGCGTTCCGCGTAGACGACGACCTTCACCGTGAGCGAGGTGCGCCCGACCTTCACGATGTCCGTGTAGAACGAAACGACGTCGCCCACCATCACGGGCGCCTCGAAAGTCAGTCCGCTCACGGCGCGGGTGACGATGTAGCGGCTCTGCGCGTAGCGCATCGCGGTGCTCGCTCCCGCCAGGTCGACGTGGCTCATCACCCAGCCGCCGAAGACGTCGCCGTTCTGGTTCGTGTCCTTGGGCATGGGTTCCACGCGCAGCGCGGGAGAAACGCCCTCGGGCAGAGAGTCTTTTCTGTAGATTTCCTGATTCATATTTCTGTAATCATTACAGAAATATGGAAAGGCGCGCAATGAATTTGTTTCTCAAGTCTCCGGGAGCGCGACGCCGAGGTCGCGGGAACGAGCCTTGTCCGCAGGCGCGAACAGGTCGAACGGACGCGTCCGCTCCCGTTCCTGATTCAGCGGGAGCGTGAAGAAAGAGTCCATCCGGCCGCTTCCGCGATCTTTTCGGGAATGACCGTATTGTCCACTCTCCCGCCGAAAAGTTCGCTTCCCGCGCCGATCGCGAATACGGGAACGTATCCGGCGGAATGACCTCCGCTCTGCCACCCGACGAGCGCGCATTCCGCGAGCACGGAGCGGGCGGTATCCGCGAGCACGTCGACGGCGGCGTAAAGCGTCTTCTTCCCGGCGGCGGCATCGTCGGAAAGCGCGTCGAAAGCCCGGCGCAGACGCGCCTTCTGAAGCTCGTCGATTTCCACTCCTGCGCCGAATCCCCAATTTTCCGCCAGATCCCGTTCCACGAATTCCCACGTAAGCGCCTTCCCGCCGCCGAGCAGTTTCGAAAGGCGACGGCTGTACGCCTCGGCGCTCATCTTCTGATATTTCAGAAGATCGAGACGGAGCTCGTACGGACCGCGTCCGAGAGAGAGTCCGCCCGTCTCGTGGTCGGCCGTCACGACGATCAGCGTCTCATCGGGATGCTTTTCGTAAAATTCGCAGGCGACGCGGACCGCTCTGTCCAAATCCTCCACTTCCCGCACCAGCGCGCCGGCGTCGTTGGCGTGCGCGGCCCAGTCGATTTTTCCGCCTTCGAGCATGAAGAAAAATCCCTTTTCGCCCGCCGTACGGGAAAGATGGTCGATTCCGGCGCGGGTCATGTCCGCCAGAGACATGTCCCCGCTTTTCCTGTCCATCGCGTAGGGCAAAGACTCACGAGCTCCGCCCTCGGCTCCGAGGAGCACGATCTTCTCCGCGTCCGCCTTTCCCCGCTGAAATTCCTGAAGCCCCCGAAAGACGGCATACCCGTTCTTCCGGCATCGTTCGTAGAGATCGGCTTCTTCCGAAGCGTTCCCGCCCTCCGGAATCAGAAAATCGGAACCGCCGAAAAAATCGAACCCGGAGCGCGGCAGCTGCGCGCCGATCTCGTGATAGTCGGAGCGATTTCCCACGTGCGCATAGAACGCGGCGGGCGTGGCGTGATCCACGGAAACGCTGGTGGCGACGCTCACGGCGGCGCCGGCGGACTTCGCCTGTTCGGCGATGCTCCGAACGGGAGCGGAGAGATCCGCCGACATTCCCAAGGCGCCGTTTCTCGTCTTATGCCCTGACGCGAGCGCCGTTCCCGCAGCCGCGGAATCCGTCACTCCGTTCGTCGCCGAACAGGTCGAGGCGAACGCGACGACCGGGAAATCCGCGAAGCGGAGCGGCGACGTTCCGAGGCGCCCCTCGATCGCGGCGAGATAGGTTTCCGTGCAGTTCACCTGGTTCACGCCCATGCCGTCTCCAATGAAATAAAACACGTATTTGGCGCGCGCCCCCGCGAAAGCGGACAAGGCGACGAACAGCGAGAGAACGCAGATCAGCGATTTTTTCACGAACATATGACGGAGGAAAAGGAAGAGAAAGACACGGAAGAATCCGGATGTCCGCTCACGCGTCCGTCGGGAGCGTGACGCGGAAGGCGCAGCCCTTGCCGGGAGCGCTTTCGACGGAGGCGTTCCCGCCGTGGAGGCGGGCGATGTGCTTGACGATGGCGAGCCCCAGGCCCGTGCCGCCGAGCTCGCGGGAATGAGCCTTGTCCGCGCTGTAGAAACGCTCGAAGATGCGCGGAAGATGCTCCGCCGAAATTCCGACGCCGAAATCGCGCACGAGGATCTCCGCCGAGCGTTCCCTCTTCTTCAGCGAGATCTCCACGGTCGGACTCCCGGAATACTTGATCGCGTTCCCGACGAGATTGATGACCGCCTGTTCGATCAGGCGCGCGTCGCCGCGAAATTCGACGGGATCGTTCCCGACGATGCGGAGCTCCGTTCCCGCCGCTTCCGCGCGCGGCAGGCACGAGTTCACGGCGTTCTCCACGGCGGCGTCCAGGCGGAAGAGCAGCGTCTCGTGCTCGCCGGAAATCTGCTGCCGCTCGATCGCCGCGAGGCTGAGCACGTCGCGCACGAGGGCGTTCAGGCGCTTCGCCTGATTCGTGAGAATGCCGAGGAATCTTTCCCGCATCTTCGCGTCGTCGAGCGCGCCGGATTCGAGCGCGTCCACGGCGCCGAGAATGCCCGTGAGCGGCGTCTTGATCTCGTGAGAGACGTTGGCGACGAAGTCGCTGCGGAAGGATTCGAGCCGGCGCAGGTTCGTGAGGTCCGTCACGGCGAGGAGCAGGCGGCGGTTGCCGTCGTCCATGAGCGTGCCGCCCTTGGCGAAGAGCGTGCGCGGGGCGCCGCCCTCGGTCTCGAGAGAAATTTCGGCTTCGACGGCGCGGCCTTCGCGGAACGCCTTGTCCGCGAGCGCGAGCAGCTCGGGCGATCCGCAACGGGCGAGGCTGAACTTGGTCGCGCCCGGCTCGATTCCGAACACGTCGCGCGCGGCGCCGTTGAAATAGAGCGCGTCGCCGTTTTCCGCGAAAAGCAGCACGGCCTCGGAAAGCGCGGCGAAGATGCGTTCCCGCGCGTTGCGCTCCGCGGTGATGCGGTCGAGCTGATTCTTCAGCTGCTCCTTCATCCGGCTGACGGTGATCGCGAGTTCCCGCACCACGCCCTTCTCCGGCACCGAGATGCGTTCCCGCAGATCGCCGCGGGAAATGCGCAGCGCGCTCTCCTGCAGGCGCACGAGCGGAACGCGCACCCGGATCAGAATGTAGAACGCGATCGCGAACGCCGCGAACACGCCGAGCGCGAGCGCGAGCGCGTTGTTGCGCTTGGCGCCGGCGATGATCGACTCCACTTCGCTGTCGCGCACGGCGAGGCGCAGCACGAACTCCGTGCGCCCGTCGATGTCCACGGGCATGGCGCAGTAGATCATGCGCATGTTCTTCGTCGCGCTGAAACGGGAACTGACGCTGGGCGTTCCGTCGAGAGCCCGGACGATCTCCTCGCGCGCGGCGTGGTTGTCGAGTTCGCGGCCGTCCGCCTCGGAATCGGCGATGACCGTGCCGTCCGCCCGGACGAGCGTCACGCGCAGGAACTTTTCGGGAAAGCTCAGGCAGTAGTCGGCCGCGGCGGAAAGATTTCCGGAGGCGAGCGCGGGGCGTATCACGTCGGCGAACGTTCCCGCCTCCGTCATGATGCTGCGCTTTTCCGCGGCGAGGTAGGATTCCTCGAATTTCTCCGTGCTGAAGAAAAGCGTTCCCGCGGAGACGAGCACCAGCAGCCCGAGGAGCAGCGGGAACGCGAAAAGAATTTTGTCTCTGGATTTCATGGTCGGTCGTTCGGTCGTTTTTTCATGCGGACGCGGCGTTCTCTCCTCATTCGGCGGACGCGCGCATGCGGTAGCCGATTCCGCGCACCGTCTCGATGTTGATCGCCCACGCGCCGAGCTTGCGGCGCAGGTTGACCATCTGCACGTCGATCGCGCGGTCGGTGACCGGATAATCGTCGCCCTTGACGCGGGAGACGATCTGATCGCGCGTGTAGACGCGCCCGGGACGCGCCGCGAGCATCTGCAGGATTCCGTATTCGGTGAAGGTCAGTTCGAGCGGCCTGCCGTTCAGCCGCGCCGTGTGCTCGGCGGGATTGAGCGTGAGCCCGTTGCGGCGGATCTCCGCGGCGTTCTCCTGCTCGAACGCCTGGCGCAGGTGCGCGCGGACGCGCGCCACGAGCACCTTGCCGCTGAACGGTTTCGTGACGTAATCGACGGCGCCGAGCTCGAGCCCGAGCACGACGTCGCTCTCCTCGCTCTTCGCCGTGAGCATGACGACGGGAATGTCCCGCGTCGCCTCCTCGCGCTTGAGCCGGCGGCAGACTTCGAGCCCGTCCAGCTTCGGCAGCATGAGGTCGAGCAGAATCAGCGACGGGCGTTCCCGCAGCGCGACGTTCAGCCCGGACTCGCCGTCGGCCGCCTCGAGCGTGCCCTTGAACCCGTTGCTTTCCAGTGTGTAGCGCACGACTTCGCGGATCGCGTCGTCGTCCTCGATGATGAGAATTCTGCTGTTCATGTCTTTTCCGCTTTCTTCTTTGGTGTTCCCGACAATCGTAAGCCGCGGGAACGGTTTTTAGAAATTAAAAAATTCGTCACGCGCCGCGCGAGTGCCTGACGATCGTCCCGCGCTCGAGGTAGATCACGTCCTCGCAGATGTTCGTCGCGACGTCGGCGACGCGCTCGAGGTTCTTCGAAATCGTCATGCACGAAAGATAATACGCGGCGTGGGCGGGATTGTCCGCGATCTTCCTGCCGATGAGCTCGATGTTCTCGCGGTGCAGCTCGTCCACTTCGTCGTCGCGGTCGATGATCACGGCGGCGGCGGCGGGATCGCGGTAGGCGAAGGAGTCGAGCGCCTCCTTGAGCATGCGCGTCGCGGCGCCCGCCATCCTGGAGAAATCGATGCGCTCCGCGGCGGGGATTCCGCTTTCGGAGACGGAGCGCGTGCGCTCGGCGATGTTGACCGCCATGTCGGCGACGCGCTCGATCTCGACGTTGATCTTGAGCACGGTCACGATCGTGCGGAGGTCGGAGGCGACGGGCTGATAGAGCGCGAGAATCTTCAGGCATTCCTCCTCGATGCGGATCTCCTCGCAGTCGATCGCGTAGTCGTTCCGCGCGATTTCGTGAGCGAGCTCCTCGTCGAAGGTGGAGATGGCGCGCAGCGCGCGGCCGAGCGCGTTTTCCGCGGCGGCGGTCTGCTCGGCGAGGTGGCGCTTGAGCTGGATTATTTCCTGCGTGAAATGTTCTTTCATTGAATTGATGAGTTTTGAATTTTTTTCCTGATGCGGATCTTCGCGGGAACGCGGCTCAGCCGAAACGCCCCGTGATGTATTCTTCCGTCTTCTTGTTCTTGGGATTGGAGAAGATCGTCTTCGTGTCGGAGAACTCGACGATTTTTCCCTTGTAGAAAAACGCCGTGTCGTCGCTGATGCGCGCCGCCTGCTGCATGTTGTGCGTGACGATGACGATCGTGAAGCGCGACTTCAGCCCGAGAACGAGCTCCTCGATCTTGAGCGTCGCGACGGGATCGATCGCGCTCGTCGGCTCGTCCATCAGCAGCACTTCCGGCTCGGCGGCGATGGCGCGCGCGATGCACAGGCGCTGCTGCTGCCCGCCGGAGAGCGCGAGCCCGCTCGACGAGAGCTTGTCCTTCACTTCGTCCCAGAGCGAAGCGCCGCGCAGGGCGCGCTCGACGTCGTCGGCGATCTCGCCGCGGCTTTTCCTGAAATGCAGGCGCAGCGGATAGGCGACGTTGTCGAAGACGGACATCGGGAACGGCGTCGGCTTCTGGAAGATCATGCCGACCTTGCGGCGCAGCTCGAGCACGTCCACGGACTTGTCGAGAATGTTCACGCCGTCGAGCAGGATCTCGCCCTCGCAGCGCTGTTCGCGGTAGAGCTCGAAAATGCGGTTGTAGGTGCGCAGATGCGTGGATTTTCCGCAGCCGGAAGGCCCGATGACCGCCGTGATGCGGTTCGCGGCGATGTCCATGTCGTTGTCGAAAAGCGCCTGGTGCGTCCCGTAGAAGAAGTTCAGCTTCCTCGCGGAGATTTTGGGTGTCGTGTTCATTTATGAATCCTTTTCCTGTTTTCTGATTTCTCGTTGCTGATTTCCGATTCCCGGCCCTCAGCTCTTCCGTCCGCGCTTGCGGTCGCGGAAGGCGACCCGGGTGAAGACGTTGACCGCGAGCACGACGACGGCGATGACGAGCGCCGCGCCCCAGCCCGCCGAGTGCATTTCCTCGAACGGAGAGTTCGTCGCGTATTCCGTGATCAGCACGGGCATGTTCGCCGTCGGCTCGGAGAAAAATCCGCTCGGCCACGAATCCGCGAACATCGCCGTGAAGAGCAGCGGCGCCGTTTCCCCGGAAACGCGCGCCAGCGAAAGCAGCACGCCGGTGAGCAGTCCGTTCTTCGCCGCGCGGCAGATGATGCACAGCGTCGTGCGCGCGCGGGACATGCCGAGCGCGAGCGCGCTTTCGCGGAGCGTGTCGGGCACCATCACGAGCATGTCCTCCGTCGTGCGCATGATCACCGGAAACATGATGATCGCGAGCGCGACCGCTCCCGCGAAGCCGGAGAAATCGCCCGTCGGGATCACGAGTATCGTGTAGACGAAAAGCCCGACGATGACCGACGGCATTCCCATCATCACGTTCGCGCTGAAGCGCAGCGCGGCGGAGACTTTGCCTTTGCGGCCGAACTCCGCGAGAAAAATTCCCGCCGCGACCGCGAGCGGCACCGAAATCGCCGCCGCGCACGCCGTGACCAGCAGCGTGCCGAGCAGCGCGTTCGCGATTCCCGAATCGGGAATCCCGTAGGGCTTGGACGGATTCGTCAGAAATCCGAAGTCGATCGCGGGAACGCCGTTCGCCACGACCGTGAAGATGATCCACGCCATGCCGCCGACGGCGACCGCCACCGCGAACACGGAAAACGCGCCCACCGCGGCGTCGAGCGCCTTGCGGAAGAAGAGCGGGCGCCGACGCGGCGGGACCGGGACTGTCGAAATTGTCGTTGTCATTTTTCGTTCTTTCTGAAAATGGACGCGCTCCCGCGCTCAGCGGCTTTCGCCGCGCCTGGAGGACGTCAGATGCAGGTAATACTGCGCGAAGACCTGAATGCCGAAGGACATGGAGAGCAGGACGAGCCCGAGCGCGAAGAGCGCGCTGCGCTGCAGCCCGTCCGCCTCCGCGAAGTTGTTGGCGAGCGTCGCCGCGATCGTCGTTCCCGAGTCGAAGAGCGCCGCGGGAACGTCCGTCAGATTGCCGATGACGAAGAGCACCGCCATCGTTTCGCCGAGCGCGCGCCCGAGCCCGATGAACACGCCGCCGAGCAGGCCGCGTATGCCGAACTTCATCACGATGTCCTTGGCGCATTCCCACTTCGTGCAGCCGATGCCGTAGGCGGATTCCCGCAGGACTGCGGGCGTCATGCGGAAGACGTCGCGCATGATCGCGCAGATGTAGGGAAGAATCATCAGGGCGAGAATGAGCCCCGCGGTGAAGAAGCCGAAGCCGTTGAAGCCGCCGTCGCTCACGAGCAGACCGCCGAGCACGGGAACGTCCGCCAGGCGGAGCGTCTCCGCCAGAAACGGCTGAACGTATTCCTGCATCAGCGGCGCGAGCACGAAGAGCCCCCACATGCCGTAGATGACGCTCGGAATCGCCGCGAGCAGGTCGATCGCCTGCGAGAGCACGCGCCCGACGGCGGGCGGCGCGTCCGTCAGGTAAAGCGCGGAGACGAACGCGAGCGGAAGCGCGACCGCGAGCGCTATGACCGTCGTCAGCAGCGTTCCCGCGATCGACGGAAGCGCGCCGAACCGTTCGGCGACGGGATCCCATTCGTCGGACCAGAGAAAGCCGAGACCGAACCGGCTCCACGCCTCGCTCGAATTGACGAAGAGCTGCACGAAAAAGCCGAGCATGAGCACGCCGATGATGCAGGCGCAGCCCAGGCACAGCGTTTTGAAGAAGGAATCCGTGTTCATTTTTCGATGAAGGGAAGACGCTGAACGATGAACGACGCGGTGCGTGAAAACCGGTTGCGCCGAGTCATCCACCGTTCATCGTCGGTTGTCCGCCGAATCTTCAGTTCAGCGCCTTTTCGCGGATGAGCGTCACGACGTTTTCCGGAATCGGAACGTAGTTCAGACGGGAAGCGGAAGCCGCGCCCTCCGTGAAGCACCAGTTGAAGTAGTCCTTGAGCGCCGCCTTGCGTTCATCCGAAGCGTCCTTGCGGAGCAGGATGTAGGTGACGCCGGTGATCGGCCACGAATCCGCGCCGGGCTGGTCCGTGAGCATCATCAGGAAGCCGGGAGCGTTGTCCCAGTCGGCGTTCGAGGCGCTCGCCGCGAAGTTCTTCGCCGAGGGAGCGACGAACTCGCCCGCCTGATTTTCGAGCTGCGGGCAGTTCAGCTTGGCCTCCACCGCGTAGGTGTATTCCGTGTAGCCGATGCCGCCCTTGATCTTGGCGACGTTGTTGCAGACGCCCGGATTCTTCTGACCGCCGATGCCGACCGGCCATTTGACCGAGGAGCCCGCGCCGACCTTTTCCTTCCATTCGCCGGAAATCTTGCTCAGATAATCCGTGAAGATGAACGTCGTTCCGGAGGAATCCGAACGGCGCACGACCGTGATCGGCAGGCTCTTCGGAAGCTTCACGCCGGGATTGAGCGCCGCGATCGCGGGATCGTTCCAGTTGGCGATCTTGCCGAGGAAGATGTCCGCGAGCACCGCGCGGCTCAGTTTGAGCTCGCCGCTCTTCACGCCGGGAACGTTGACGATGACGACCACGCCGCCCGTGAGCATCGGGAATTGAATCAGCCCGGCCTCGGCCTGCTGCTCCGCCGTCAGCGGATTGTCCGTTCCCGCGAAATCGACCGTTCCCGCCTTGATCTGGCTGAGGCCCGCGCCCGAGCCGAGGCTCTGGTAGTTCACCTGCGCCTTGCCCGTCTGCGTGTAGGCGTAAGTCCACAGCTGATAGACGGGAGCCGGGAACGACGCGCCCGCGCCGTTCAGCGTGAGCGATTCGGCGTTCGCCGCGACCGCGGCGGAAACCGTCGCGAGAGAACCGATGATAATTTCTTTGACCATTTGTTTTTTCCTTTCGGGTTTATTGAATTTTGTCCGTTCATTTTCCCGTCCCGACGTTCAGTCCGTATTCGCCGAATGTTAGTTTTTCGTTAGGATTTTTCTCCGCCGCTTCAGAAGCCGAAAATTGTTCCTCCCGTCTCTAAGCCCCCGGCTCTCCTCTTTCCTTCAGTCAAAGATTTCACGGATGCGCACAGATTTTTGCCCCAAAAGCCTTTTCTTTAACTTC
>JBJEVP010000113.1:0-2661 GCA_051884475.1 Candidatus Spyradosoma sp. | reverse complement strand
CTCGACCGCGTGCGGATTTTCCCCGCGGGAACGCTGACGGACGCGCAGCGCGGGCGCGATCTGGCGCGGATCGATCTGCCGTCGGACTTCGTCCGCGTTTTCCGCGAAATGTATTTCCGCTGCTACACGCCGCCGCTCGCCTTCCGCGAAGCGGAGGAACGGGAGCGCGCGGCGTTCGAGCGCCACACGCGCCTGCGCCCGTGGCGTCACCCGATCCGCGAATGGAAGGTGCGCCGCCGCCAGGAAGCGGAGCTCCGCGCGAACCCGAACGCGCCGCGCGTCCCCGTCGGCAAGGAGCTGTGGATTTGGGACGAACGCTCGACCCAGGCGATTTCCGCCTACGTCTCGAAAGACCGGCGGAAATTCCGCTCGTTCGCGAACATTCTGAGGATCGCGCGCGGAGCGTTCGCGCACGGTCTGAGCCTGAAAAAAAATTACGCCGCCGCGCTCGCCGAATCGTTCCGGGAACCGATCGGCGCGTTCTCTTCCGCGATCGGCATGACGCTCGACGCGGCGCCGGAAACCTGGGAGACGCAGCTGCGTTTTCTCGCGGAGCTCGAATCCGCCGCCGGAGCGAAAATGCCGATTCTGCTCCGCGTCTATCGCCACAAGGGCGCGGCGCACCGCGAATTCGTCATCGCCAGGGCGCGGGAACTGCACGCGCGCGGAAACGGCGTCGCGCTCGCGCTGGTGCAGGACCGCGAGGCCGTCCGCAATCCGGAGAGCTGGCGCGAAATGCTTCTCCGCGTCGTCGGCGAAACGCAGGCGTTCGCGGATTTCTACGAAATCGGTCACGCGACGAACCGCGGCAAATGGGGCGTCTGGGATTTTTCGGATTACGAAAAACTGCTCGCGCCCGCGCTCGAGGCGAAGCGCGCGTTCCCGCACGTCCGCCTGACGGGTCCCGCGTGCATCGACTTCGACCTGCACACGATTTTCGGGCTGCTCGACGGCGTTCCCGCGGGAGCGTTCGACGCGCTCTCGCAGCATCTTTACGTGGACCGCCGCGGCGCGCCGGAAAATTTCCAGGGACGATTCGACCTCGTCCGCAAATGCGCGATTCACCGCGCGCTCGCGAAGACGTTCGGCTTCGGCGAAGAAAAGATCGTCGTCTCGGAAGTGAACTGGCCGCTGCGCGAAACGGGCGAATACAGCCCGATCGATTCGCCGAGCGTCCTGCTCGGCATCTGGGGGCGACCGGACGTCGAGCCGTGCACGGTGCAGCGCCCGCGCGTCAGCGAGGAGGAATACGCGAAATTCATGTGCCGCTACCTGCTGCTCGCGATCGCGAGCGGGCACGTCTCCCGCGTGTACTGGTGGCGGCTCATGCACCGCGGATTCGGGCTCGTGGACGACGCGGACGCGGCGAATCCGCGCCGACGTCCCGCCTTCGAGGCGCTGAAGAGGCTGCTCGCCGCGCTCGCGGGAACGCGCTTCGAACGCCGTCTCGACGACGTTCCCGCCGGTGCCTTCGCGCTGGAATTCTCCCGCGCGGACGGCTCGCGCTTCGCGTTTTTCTGGAACGCGGACTCCTTCCCCGAAATCAGAAATCTTTGATGCCCTTTCCCCATGAACGCTCCGCAAAATCTTCCCGCCGGAATCAACTTCATCTTTCACACCATCGCGCGCGGCGGCGGCATGGAACGTGCCGTCACGGACATGATCACCGGCTTCGCGCGCAAGGGCGTTCCCGTGCGCGGCATCGCGATGCGCGCGGACGCGTCCGTCTTCCCCGAAGCGCTGCGGGAACGCGTCGAACTGGTCCGCGTGCCCGCGCGTTTCCCTTACTCGCTCTCGCAGCGCTTCGCGAACTGGGATTTCGAGGAACGCGCCGCGAAATTTCTCCGCGCGGGCTGGAAGACGATCGGCGTCTCGCGCGTGCCCGTTCCCGTGGACATGGCGATTTCCGGCGGAACGCATTTCGCGCATCTGGAGAAGAAAGGCAAAAAAAAGCCGTCGTTCGCGGACAGGCTCGTGATGGCGCACGAAGCGGCGCTCTACGCGCGGGCGAAAGTCTGCGTCGCGCACTCGCTGATGACGCGCGACGAAATTCTCGCGCTGAAGGTCGCCGCGCCCGAAAAGGTCTTCTGCCTGTTCCCGCCGGCGGACACGGCGCGCTTCAGCCTCGCCGCACGGCGCGACCGCGAAAGGATCCGCGCCGAATGGGGCGTCTCGCCGCGGACCTGCGTGCTGATTTTCCCGTCGAACGACCACGAGCGCAAAGGTCTGAAGCTGATTCTCGACGCGCTCGACGCCGCGGATTTCCCCGACGTCGTGCTCGCCGTCGCCTCGCGCCGCGCCGTGAATCATCCGAAGGCGCTCAATCTCGGCTACCGCACGGACATGGAAAAATGCTACGCCGCCGCGGACGCGACGGTGCTCGCGAGCCGCTACGAACCGTTCGGACTCGTCGGCGTGGAATCGATCTTGTGCGGCACGCCCGCCCTGCTTTCCGAGGCGTGCGGCGCGACGCAGGCGCTCGCCGAGCCGGGCTGCCTGAAATTCGCGCTGACCGTCGAGAGTCTCATCGGGCAGCTGCGCCGCGCGCGGGAACGCTTCCTCGCGGGAACGCTTCCGCTCGCCGCCCCCGAAGCCTCGATCCGCTACCCCTTCTCCCTGGACGCCCACATCGACGCCCTCCTCGCCCTGCTCGCCTGAATC
>JBJEVP010000112.1:0-2677 GCA_051884475.1 Candidatus Spyradosoma sp. | reverse complement strand
TTCTTTTCCATGCAGTCGGGCTTCAGGATGATGAGAGTCTTCTGAATCATAAAATAAAAAACTGTGCGTGAAAGGAAACTCTTTTGCTTCCGTTCCCGCAACAGAATTTTCTCGCTGCGCCGCGCGGCCGCGGAATCATTCGCCGCCGAAGAAATCGAATTCGCCCTGGATGTGCTCGTGAAACCTCCGCGCGCTCGTGCTCGCCCTGACGAGGTCGAGAATCTCCGAGTCCGCGAAACACGGATGCTCGCACATGTTGACGAGCAGGTGCGCCGCGGCGATCGCGTCGTAGAGCGCGCAATGGTAGCGGGAACGTTCCCGCGGGCAGAATTTCTTCGCGTCCGCCTCGATGCGGTCTCCGATTTCGAAACGTTCCGCGAGCACGCCCAGCCCGTGTCTCGGCTCGTGCGGAAACCATTCCTTGGCGATTTTGCAGGTGTCGATCCACGGGCCCCAGTCGTTGATTTTCGGGCGCGATTTCAGAGAAAAATCCGGCACCGCTCCCGGGAACGCCCAGACGCTCGTGAGCATTCCGATTTCCGCCGGGGCGTGGTGCGAGCCGAGCAGCCCGGTCGCGCGCAGTCCGCGGAAAAATTCCCAGTCCGCCTCGACGGGCGGGCGGCCTTCCACGTCGTCGTCGAAGATTCCGTGCACTTCGGATTCCTCGAGCGGAATCGGGGCGCGCACGGAACACAGGCGCGTCGCCGTCTCGACGATGCGGCCGCCGAGCAGCGTCGCGACGCCGTATTCGACGATGCCCGAGCGCACCGAGCCCTCGAAGTCGAGAACGTGAATGGGAACGTCCTGCCAGAACATGGTGAAAAAAAACTTTCCGCGCGCCTCAGGCCTCAGAAATCCACGCCTTTGACGAGGCGGCGCGTCACCTTGCGCCCGGTCGTCTTTTCGTACCACGCCTCGCAGGGCGCGGGAACGCTCATTTCCGCGAGAATTTCGTCGAACGCCTGGACGCGCGTCTTCAGCTTGCCCGCGAGCGGATGCAGGATGAACGACAGGTCGCGGGGACGCGATTTCGCCGCGCCTCCCGCTTTTTCGTAGTTCGTCCGCTCGATCAGCTCCTCCGCGGGAAGCCCGAAATGCCGCGCGATGCGCTCGCCGATTTCGAAGCGCGAGAGTTTTTCTCCGCCCGCCCAGTGATAGACGCCGCTCAGGTTCGGGCGTTCGCAGAGCTCGACGAGCGCGTCCGCCAGGTTCGACACGCTCACAGGCTGGCGGATTTCCTCCTCGAACAGCGGCGTTTTCCTGCCCGCCGCCCAGTCCGCGAAAAGGCGCTCGTGCAGACTTTTGTTCCCGCGCGGAGAATTGCCCGAAAGCAGCGTGGTGCGCACGACGACGGCGTTCGCCTTGCCGAATTTCAGCACGTCGCGCTCGCCGAGCAGCTTCGTCTGCGCGTAGAGATTGCGCGGGAGCGGCATGTCCGTGTGCTCGTAGTTGCCTTTGTCGCCGTCGAAGACCATGTCCGTCGAAACGTGGACGAAGCGCGCGGAAATGTGGTTCGCGAGCATCGCGAGCGTGCGCGGGAGCGCGACGTTGAGCCGCTCGGCGCGCTCGTGGTCCGCTTCGGCCGCGGCGATGGAGGTGACGCCCGCGCAGTTCACGATCGCGTCGGGAAACTCCTGAAGAACGAAGCTCTGAAGCGCGGCGACGTCAGTGAGGTCCGTCTTGACGCGCCGCACCGACGGCGGGAGAAACGTTTCGCTCTCGTGGAGCAGCGCCGTCACGTCGAAGCCGCGTCGAAGCGCGGAAAAAACCGTTTCGCGGCCGAGAAAGCCCGCCGCGCCCGCAATGATGATCTTCATGCGCAGAGACTCTAACGTTTCGCCTCCCCGTGTTCAAATTGGAAATGTTCGGGGGAAAGCTTTTGAGGGCGCGACGTTCCCGCAACCTTTGGTGAAGCGACCTTCCAGTCGCCTCCACAAAAAGGCCGCAGAATCGAAGGCTGGAATCTCTCCGCTCCAAAGCCCCGAAGGGGCGAAATCGTTCAGCGTAGGGCAAGCGAACTCGTTCGCGCAGCCCTACGAACGCAGAACAAAAACAACGCGCGCTGTAAGTGCGCGATTGAAGATACGTTGCACGACCGCGAAAGCGTTCCCGCAATCGCGTCCCTACAGGACGCGCCGTGTTTTCGCCGTTTTCGTAGGGTTGCACCCTACGCTGGGCAATTTCGCCCCGTCGGGGCTTGGAGTGGAGCTCCGCCTCCGCAGGGGGAAGTTACGCCGTTCAGGCGCGGGGCATTTTTGTTCCGTAACACCAAGCGTCTTCTGCCGCATGGGGTTATGTTTGTTCCGCATTTCATGCGGATTCCTCGCGCAAGCCGAAGGAAGACAGGCCGGAAGAATCCGGTTCGCGGGAAGGCTTTTGGGGAAGCGACTTTCCAGTCGCTTGTCGGAGTCTTTTCAGAGGAGATTTCCTTAAAAATAAAATCCGAAAAGCGACCGGAAAGACCGCTCCTCCGGGAAGTGCGCTTCTTTTTGCTTCCAAGACTTCCGGAGAAAGAAGGAGGAGGAAGGATGGGCGAGAGATGAGAGGAAGAAATCCTCACGCACGGGAACGAATTTTCTGTTTTTCGCCGTGAGCGTTTTATGTTTTCATGAAAAGAAAGCTATGAAATACATTTCCACTCGCGGGCTCGCGCCCATGGTTTCCTCGACTGAAGCGC
>JBJEVP010000111.1:0-10466 GCA_051884475.1 Candidatus Spyradosoma sp. | reverse complement strand
TGTCGAGCTTCCACTCGTAGCCGCCTTCGAGGGAGACGATGCCCTGCCAGCCGTCCGGCGAAGCCGTCGCCGTCGAGTTCAGCGCGCCGACGGAGATTTTCCGTGAAAAATCGTATTCCTCGAAGCCGAACGCGGCGAGCGCCGTGTAGTAAAGCGAGCCGATGGAGGACGTCTTCGCGCCCGTCAGATAGACGCCGAGATTGCGGGACTGAATTTCGGTGCGTCCGCCGTCGTCGAACTTCGTGCGGCCGCTGGTGTAGCCGGCGAAGAGCCCGAGCGCGAACTCGCGGGAAACCGCGTAATCGACGCCCATGAAGACGCTGAGCATGTTCGACTTCGTCGAGGTGAGCGCCGTTCCCGCGTCGTCCGCTTCGGAGAAGGAGTAGGCGCCGTTCAGCCAGACCATGGTCGGGTAATCGTCCTCGGGAATCATGTAGGGCACGAAGCCCTTCGCCGCGACCAGATTCGGACGCGCCGAGAACGAGAAGCCGCTGTTCCCGAAAAGAGGATTGCTCCACGTGTCGGAATGAATGAAGCCGCTGCGCAGCTCGCGGGAACGCCGGGAGAGCGCGCTCGTGACTGCGGACGCCTGCTTGTCGTGCAGCTCGTCGATCGCGACGAGATTCACGGGCGTCCCCAGATCGTCGTACGCCGACATCAGCTCGGTGACGAGGTTCAGCGAATTGAACTCGTCGAGGAACGCGCCGAGAGCGCCGTTCTGCTGATTCCGCAGAAGCGCCTTCTGCACGGCGGTCTGCATCGGCGTCTGCGTCGAGGCGTAATACAGATGCAGATTGTCGAAGTCCTGTTCAGGCGCGAGAGAAATGCTCTGCGCGACATCGTCGTAATTCAGCGAAAACGCCAGATCCGCCGCGACGAAACCGCTCCCCGAACGCGTCCAGTATTTAGGCCATGCGGCGTTCCTGAGGGAAATGTGCCCGATGTCGGAAACCGTGGCCGTACCGTTGACGCTGATCAGCTTCGCCGCATACGGAACGGCGTTTCCGAAATCATAGAGAATGGACGTAGTGGCGTCCGTCAGGCTGTCCCACGCGGAGAAACTGAACGTGCCGTTGACGGTCAGCGTATCAAAATCGTCGCGGGAACGCGAAGCGAACATCAGCGTCGCTCCCGCCTCGACGGCGAAGTTCCCCTCCACCGTCGTTTTTCCGGACTTGAACGAGCCTCCGTTGCCGATGGTGACGCCTCCGGAAGACTTCAGCGTCGTGATGCCCTGAGCGACGAGCGCGCCGCCGCTCACCTGAACGGACGAAATATCCGTCGTCCCCGTCCAAGAGGTCCTCGCGTTTCCGGTCAACGTCAACGCCCCCTGAATCTGCGTATTGGAGACGAGAGAAAACACCGCGTTCCCGGAGACGGAAACGGCGGAAACGAGCTGCGCGTCCTTTTCCAGCGTTCCCGTGGCGACGCCGTCGAAACTCACGCCGCCGGAAGAAGTCACCTTCCCGGTCACGACCAGACTGCCCCCTCGCGCGGGAACGCCCGCCTGCTCGCCCTCGCCTTCGGAGGCCGCCTGCCCGACCGACACGGAAGAAAACGTCGTCTTGTTCTTCAGCGCCGCGGAGCCGCCCAGCACGACAAGCTGCGTTCCCTTGGAGCTTTCATTCGCGACGAAGCTCCCGCCGTTGACCGTGACGGAGGAACCGAAATCCGCAGATTGTTCCAAAACCAGAGAACCTCCGTTCAGCGTCACCGCGCCCGCGGAATAAGTCAGGTTGCCGGAGTCGCGCAAAACACGAAACACGCCGCCGTTGATGACGGTTCCCGCTGTAGCGGAGACCGTCGCGCTGCCGAGCACGAACTCCCCGCCGTTGACACAGATGCCGCGGTCGAACGTCGCACTCCCGTAAATCGCCGCGTAGCCTCCGTACTGAAGGAAGAGCGCATCTTTGCCCTGCAGCTCCGCGTCTTCATAAAAGCCGACTTCGCCGCCGCTGTTGACGATGAACGAGCCGGAGGTCACCAGCACGGCGTCTTCGACGAAAAACTTTCCTCCGGACGCGACGACGAACAAACCGCTGTCAAGAGCCAGCGCGTGCGCGTTCTCCGTTCGGCCGGAAATGACGATGTTGCCCTCGTCCACGCTCTGCCCCATCGTGAAATCGACGGAAGACACGGTGACCCAGTCCGTCATGTCCACGGCGAGACCATTCTCGGTCACGCCTTCATATTCGATTTTGAGCTTCCAGTCGGCGGACGAATAGCTCGTACCCCAAAAAGCGTTGGAAAGGAACGTGTAGGAGAAAGCCGTCGCTCCTTCTCCCGCGACGGAGCCCACGGAAACGGCAGGATCCCCCGCGGACTGCTGCACGAGCACGCTTTTCACGCCGAAGCTGTCCTCCAAAGTCACTTTCAGACTGTTGATGTCGAAGCCGGCGGCGGCAATCGCCGCTTCCGAAAACGTCACGGTCACCGAGACCGTCTCCACCGGCTGATTCAGGGCGGAGACCGGATTTCCCTCCGTGTCGGAACGGTTCACGCCGACCGAATACTCCGCCGAACGAATCGTCCCTGCGCTTTCGGAACTGTCGATCTTCGTTATCGAAGAGAGCGCGGACGAGTAGGTCGTCTCCACCGTCGTGTAAGCGATGTCCCGCACTTTCTCGACGAATCCGACGGGATTGACCATGCCGAATCCGTAATTGTTGTTGAACCAGTAGCCGCCCTTGTTCTGCTGCCATTCGCCGGTAGCGACGACCGTCGACGTGACGGATTCTCCCGTGGTCGAATCGATCGTCGTCTCCGTATATCCGCTTTTCTGAACCCACTGCCCATCCGCGTTCTTGACGCAGTCGATGTTCGGCGCGTCTCCGTACCCGGAAGAATAGGCGAGCGCGTGCTTCGCCCAGCGCGCGTCCATCACGGAACAGATCTGCTTGCCGAGCGCGATGACCCCCGACACCAGCGGAGCTGAAAACGATGTTCCCTCTCCCTCGCCGTAATAATCGGGATTGCTGATACTGGCGGTCGTGCTCGATTCCGAAATGAGCGAAGATGAAAGCTCTCCTTTGTTGTAGCCGAGTTCCCCGGTGCGGTCCGTGGACGCGACGCCTTTCCCCGGCGCGGTGACGAAGACGTTGGAACCGAAGCAGGAAAAATCCGCGTACGTGCCGCTGCTGTTCGTCGCGGCGACGTTGATGACGTCCTTGCTGTTCCCGTAAGTGGACCACCCTGTGGAAGCGACGTAGCCATAGCCGAAAAGAGCCCGCTCGTTCCCCGCGGAGAACACGTAAATCACGTTGTTCTTGGTCCCGGCGTGAACAGCATCCAATATGCTGCTCACGCCCGCCTGAGCGTAGAAGCTTCCGAACGAACAGTTCTTGACCTGAATCGCCGCATCCCTGTCATAGGTGATTCCGGAAGCGCTCGAAGACACTCCGGAGCCCCAATACATCGCGTTCAGAGTTGCGCTCCCGTTGAAAGAATTGTTGACCGCGACATGCAGTCCGGCGAGGATCGCACCGGGAGCGGCGCCGACAAGCCCCTTGTCGTTCCCGCCGACCGCGCCGGCCATGCCCGCGACGAACGTGCCGTGATCGTCCGAAGTGTAAATCTGCGAACCGTCGTCGGGAATCGCCTCCGTGCCGATGAAGTCCTTGCTCAAGCCGTTTCCGTCGTAAGGATCGTCGCCCGGATTGTAGGGAGAGACGTTCAGATCCTCATGGTTCGGCTCCACCCACTCGTCGATGATGCCGATGACGACGCCCGCGCCCGTAATGCCTTCCTCCCACAGCGGAGCGATGTTCACGCCGTTCTTGGAGGGATACCACTGCCACTGTTTGTTGATGTAGGGGTCGGAGAAAACGGCCGTCGGAGATACGGTCGTCGCCGCGTAGGAGACGGCGGGAACGCATGCGCACGCCAACAGAAGCGAAAGAGGCAAACGAATCTTCATAAAAATTTTGGGTAAAGGGGAATTTCGGGAGGAACGCGCCGAAGCCGTCTGCCCCGCCGCATTTTTTACGGAAAGCAAACCGTTTTCCTGCGGAAACGGCAAGAAAATTCTGCCCCGAAGCGCGCGGGCGGACGATGATAAGAAGTCTTCAAAGTTTCTGCACGGGCAGAACCCTCGGACAGGCGCCCGTCATCGTGCCGCCCGCAGAAGCCTCAGTATTCCACGGTCGCGCCGCCCGCGGTCGTCAGCGTGATGTGATTCTTTCCGTCGGGACGGCGGGAGGCCTCCGTACGGCCGATGACGCGGGATTCGATCGCGAGCGAATCCGCGATCTGGCGCACGGCGGGAACGTCGCGGTCCTCGACGTAGATTTCGAGGCGCTGCCCCATGTTGTACACGCGGTGCATCTCGGCGTCGTCCGTGCCGCTGACCTTCTGGATTTCCCGGAACACCGGGGGCACGGGCAAAAGATCGTCCTTCACGAAATGCACGTTCCTGCCGAAGCGGACGCACTTCGTCATCGCCCCGCCCGAGCAGTGGATCAGCCCGAAGACGCGTTCGGCGGGAACGTTCTCGAGCAGGCGCAGCACGAAGGGAGCGTAAGTGCGCGTCGGCGAGAGCAGCGCCTGTCCGACCGTGAGCGAAGAGCCGTCGAGCGGATCGTCCATCTTGTGCGGCCCGCAATAGACGAGCTCGGCCGGAGTGTTGCGGTCGAACGTCTCCGGATATTTTTCCGCGTAATACTTGGAAAGCAGCTCGTGCCGCGCGCTCGTCAGCCCGTTCGAGGCGATGCCGGAATTTTCCGTCGGCTCATAGGCGCACCGCCCGGAGGACGCGAGCGCGACGATGCTCAGCCCCGGCCGAATCCGCGACGCGTCGATCACGCGGGAACGCGGCAGCACCGCCGTCGCGCAGGAATCGACCGTGCAGGTCGGCGTCAGATCGCCGACGTCGGCCGTTTCGCCGCCGCCGGAGCGCACGCCCACGCCGTAGCCGCGCAGCATTTCAAGAAAATCCTCCGTGCCCTGAATCAGGTTCGCGAGCACTTCGCCGGGAATGTTCTTCGCGTTGCGGTTGATCGTGGAGGAAAGAACGACGTTGCCGGTCACGCCGACGCACAGCAGGTCGTCGATGTTCATCACGATGCTGTCCTGCGCGATTCCGCGGAACACCGAAGCGTCGCCCGTCTCGCGCCAGTACATGTAGGCGAGCAGGGATTTCGTTCCCGAGCCGTCGGAGTGCGTGACGTTGCACAGGTCCGGATTTCCCGTCAGAAAATCTTCCGTCAGCTTGCAGAACGCGCCCGGAAACAGCCCCGGATCCAACTTGTCCACGACGGCGTGAACTTCGTTTTTGGAGGAGGAAACGCCCCGCGCGGCGTAGCGTCCGTTGTCGGCAGATTGGGAAGTGCTCATGCCGCCGAATCTTAGGCGGCGCGGGAACGCCCGCCAACAAAAAAACGCGCTCCCGTGCGGGAACGCGCTTTTTTCGTGAAAACGAAAACGAGAGGGAAAACTCACTCGCCGTCGTCGCCGATCGCGTCGACCGGGCAGCCGGCCTTCGCTTCTTCGCACTGGGCGACTTCGTCGTCCGTCGTCGGCTGCTTGATCACGATGGAGACTCCGTCGTCGTCGTTGCGCCCGAAGAAATCGGGAGCGGCCGAGCGGCAGAGGTCGCAATCGATGCACTGCGTGTCGACATAGAATTTTCCGGGAACGTTTCCGTTTGTCTTTTCGTCTTTGTTTGCCATAGCGCTTCAGATTTTGCCCGTCCCGAAGGGCGTTTGGCAACGAAAAACGTCCGCGGGAACGGCTTTTCCTTCCGTCCGAAAATAGCGTTGACGCCTCCGCGCAAAACCTACTGAATCGGTAGAAAAAAAACGATCCGTTCTTTTTCATCCGATGACAACAGCCGGACGCGTCCGCGTCGATTCGGCGACGGCTCGCGGGAACGTTCCGCGCGCCTTTCCGGTCGCGTCCGAAAAAACACACAAAAACACGCTTAGAGCCGAGCCCGCGCGGGGACTGATTCCTCGCGCGGGCTTTTTTTTCCGCGCGACGGGAAAAGAGCCCGCGCTGAAATCGCGCTTGAAAAAAAGCCGCGCGCGGTGCGTAATTTTCGAGCCCCAGATTTCCGATGTCCGACGCCCCTCCGCCCGACGAAAAAGACGCCGAGTTCCTCTCCGACGAGGAGCTGCGGGCGCTGGCGCGTCGGCACGCGGCGCATTTCCGGAAATTTCGGGAAACCAGACGGCGGGAACGGGAGCGGCGGGAACGCGAACGCGAGCTCCGGACGCTCGCGAGCCGCATAGAGACGATGATGCTCCGCAGCGCGCCTCCGCTCGACGCGCCGCGGATGCTCGTTCCCGGCTCGGCCGGCGTTCCCGCGACTTCGGCGCCGCGTCCGGGGAGAACTCCGGAGCCGCCGGAAAGCGCCCGCGGGCGCGCCGCCGGCCCGTCGCTTTATCCCGCGCCGCGCCCGGCCGCCCTCGCCGAGCATCGGAGCTTCGAGCCTTCGCCCGCGGCCTCGCCCGTCGCGAGATTCCTCCGGAAAATCGGCGCCGGAGGGCTCACGGTCTCGCTGATTTTCCACGTCGGGCTCATCGTTTTCGCTCTTTTCTGGGTCGTCTCCACCTACGTCGCGCCGAAGGAGGAACCGCCCGAATTCTTCGCCACGGGGAGCGGAGGCGGCCGCGGCGGCGACCGTCCGTCCTACGCCGACGTGCAGTCCTCGCGCCGTTCCGCCGGGAAAATCGGCTCCGCCCGCGCCGAGCGGAAAATCGTTTCGAAAGTCGCGAAGACGTCCATCGCGCTTCCGGAAATGCCCGCGCCCCCGACGCGCTCCTCCCTCTCGGGCGCCTTTTCCTCCGCGGGAACGCCGCGCGGAAGTTTCGGCGATCTCTCGAGCGGCGGCGGGGGCGGACTCGGCGGAGGCTTCGGCAAGGGCACCGGCATAGGAGTAGGCGACGGACGCAATTTCGTCGGGAAATTCAAGACGACGCAGAAAATTCTCGGCACGAACGTCACCGCCGACAAGCTCGCCGTCTATATGGACGCCTCGGGCTCGATGACCGAAGTCATCCCGCTCGTGCGCCACGAGATTCTGAAAAAATTCCCGACCGCGGACGTCTACGAATTTTTCGGCTGCGGCATGAGCGATCTGCCGGACGAAACGCTCCCGTCCTCGAAATCCTGGGAGCGGGAACGCGCGAGACTTCTGAAGAACTTCGCCGGGGAAAAAAAGCCCTCCGCGCTGAGCGCCGCGAAAAAGGCCGCGAAAAAGAAAAGCAGGCGATCCGACCTCGGAATCGACTCCGGCTGGACGGAAGCTCTCAGCGGCTACGGAAAAGCGCTGATGGAAAAGAACGCCGGAAAGAACATCTTCACCTTCGACCTCGGGAAATGGCTCGACATGGTCATCTCCGACGGCGGCTACGACGCGATCTTCGTCTTCGCCGACTTCCAGGACTACCGCGACGAAGGAATCCCCAACGAGGCGCAGGTGCGGGAACGTTGGATAAGCAGCGCCCGGCTTCACGGACAGCGTTTTTACTTCTTCACCACGGAAATGCTGCCGCAGAGCATCTTCCGCGACCTCTCCGCCTTCACCGGAGGGGAAATCGCCATCCCCAAGGAAACGGCCAAGCAGTCCCGCTCCGCCCGGGAGACGGAAAAATTCCTGAAGAAGAAGACCGTTCCCGCCGCGCCGGCCGCGACGCCGCCGGAACTCCCCGAAAGCGAGAAGGACGGCGCCGAAGATGAAGGCGCGCTCTTCGACGAGGAAGAAGACGACGCCGACGACGAGCTCTCCTTCGACGAATAAGAAGGCGGCGGCGCGGAAACGCGTTCCTCCCGAAAGAGAAGACGTTCCCGCGCCGCCGCCGTCCGCGCGCGCGTTCCCGACGAATCACGCGATCATCGCGCCGTCCGTGCGGACTTTCCTGCGGAAAAGCTCGAGCAGCTTCGCCGTGAGCGGACCGCACTTGCCGCAGCCTATCTTGCGCCCGTCGAGTTCGACGACCGGGATCACTTCCGCCGCCGAGCCCGTGAGGAAGGCCTCGTCCGCGTTCCAGATGTCGTAGCGCGTGAGCGTCGTCTCGACGACGGGAATGCCGAGCTCTTCCGCGCATTCCATCGTCGCCGAGCGCGTGATGCCCTTGAGCAGGCTGGACGAAGGCTGCGGCGTGATGAGCTTGCCCTTGTGGATGATGAAGATGTTGTCGCCGGAGCATTCCGCGACGTTGCCCTGGTCGTTGAGCAGCAGGCATTCGTCGAAGCCGCAGTTGAGCGCTTCGATCTTCGCGAGAATGTTGTTCAGATAGTTCAGCGACTTCACCATCGGCGGGAGCGCGGCGACGCTCATGCGGCGCGTCGGCACCGTGATGAGCCTGATGCCGTTTTCGTAAACGGACGCCGGATACAGTTTGATCTTGTCCGCGATGATGATGAGCGACGGGTTCGAGCAGTTGCGCGGGCTGAGCCCGAGGTCGCCGACGCCGCGCGTGATGACCGAGCGGATGTAGCCGTTGGCGACTCCGTTGCGGCGGCACGCCTCGATGTGCGCCTGCGCGAGCTCCTCGCGCGACCAGGGCAGATCGAGCGCGATCGCCTTCGCCGAATACTCGATGCGCTCGAGGTGTTCGTCGAGTTTGAAAATGCAGTTGTCATAGACGCGAATGCCTTCAAAGAGACCGTCCCCGTAGAGCAGGCCGTGATCGAAGACGGAGATCTTGGCGTCTTCTTTTTTGTAGAATTTTCCGTCGATGTAAACTTCCATAAGTGAGTTCAATGGAAACACTCGCCCCGCGGGAACGCAAATTGAAATTTGGGCGGAGAAGCGGGCCTCCGGGAGAAATTTCAATTTGACGCGCGCGGCGGGAACGCATTTGATTGAACCCTCATTCAGCCGCTCCCGTATTTCAATGGATAGAATTCTGGCCTCCGAAGCCGGCGATCCGAGTTCGAATCTCGGCGGGAGCGCCACTTTTCCTTTCCGGCGCGATGAATCTCGAATCTCTTTTTTCAAAAAAACTCCTCAGGAAGACGCTGAAACTGGCGGTGAGGCTCTACGTCGCGGGAACGCTCGCGTTCTTCCTGACCTTCGCGGCGGTCGCCTACACGCCGCTCGGCTACCTGCTCGAAGAACTGCAGATACGCTCGACGCCGTTCGCGGAACTCATGGACGACGCGGAGGCCGTCGTCGTTCTCGGCGGAGACTCCCAGCGCGCCGCCGACGCGGTCAAGGTGTTCAACGCCGGCAAGGCCCGCCGCATCGTCGTCAGCGCCGACGAACGCGCCGTGCTCGACGTGCTTCTCGGGGCGAACATTCCGCCGGAAAAAATTTCGGTGGACGCCGCGCCGCGGCGCACGATCGACCACCCGCGCACGATTCAGGCCTGCGGCATCACTCCCCGGAGCAGAATCATCATCACGAGCACGCGGCTTCAGGAGCGCCGCGCCGCGCGCCTTTTCCGCGACGCCGGCTACACGGACTTCCAGGTCTATTCCCAGACGCGCGAAATCCGCTTCCCGGAAATGGTCGAAAACGGACGCCGTCTCGGCGTCGCCGGGGCCGTCGACGTCTTCTACTCCTATCTGGCCTGGCTGAAATATCAGCTGTTCGACTGATCGCGCGCTTTAGGCTTTAAGCCGTCTCCGCGAAGCATTACGCTCTTCGCCATGGAAAAAACCGCACTGCTTCACTCGTGGAACGTCAACGGACTCCGCGCCGCGATCCGCAAAGGCTTCGGCGCCTACGTCGCCCGCTGCGCGCCGGACGTCCTCTGCCTGCAGGAGATCAAATGCCCCGCGGACACGCCCCTGCCCGAAGAGGCGGAGTTCCCGCACAAGATCTGGCATCCCGCAGCGAAGCCCGGCTATTCGGGAACGGCGATTTTTTCCAGATACGCGCCGATTTCGACCGCGTTCGACTTCGACGGCGACGGGCACCCCGAGGAAGGGCGCGTCATCACGGCGGAATTTCCGCAGGTCTACGTCGTCTGCGCCTACGTGCCCAATTCGCAGAACGAGCTCGCGCGGCTCGACTACCGCATGCGCTGGGACGCCGATTTCCGCGGACATCTCCGCCGGCTCGCCGAAAAAAAATCCGTGCTCGTCTGCGGCGACATGAACTGCGCGCACGAGCCGATCGACATCGCGCGGCCGAAGGGCAACGAACGCAGCGCGGGCTACACGATCGAAGAGCGCGAATCGTTTTCCGCGACGCTCGCGGCGGGCTTCATCGACACGTTCCGCGCGAAGAATCCCGATCTCGCCGAGGCCTATTCCTGGTGGAGCTACCGCATGAAGGCGCGGGAACGCAACGTCGGGTGGCGCATCGACTACTGGCTCGCCTCGAACGATCTCGCGGAGCGGTTTTCCTCGCCGGAAATCCATCCCGACGTGCTCGGCTCCGACCACTGCCCGGTCTCCGTCCGCGTTCCCGAAACGCTCTTCCTCTGAGCGCGGTCTCCTTTTCCCGTTTTTTTGTCTTGCGATGATTTCCTTCGAAGAATTTTCCGAAAACTGCGCGCGCGTGCGGGAACGCGTCG
>JBJEVP010000110.1:0-2701 GCA_051884475.1 Candidatus Spyradosoma sp. | reverse complement strand
GTGGTACCGCTTCGCGCTCGCCGCCTGCGTGCTCGCGTGGACGTTCCTCCGCTGACGGACTGATTTTTTTTCGGTATGCTTCCTCCGCAGATTCCCGATTCCGAATGGCTCGAAAGCGTCTCTCCGACGACGCTCCGCGAGGGCAAGGCGCTGGCGGACTCGGCGACGGACGTCGTGTGGGAGGCTCCGGTCTTCCGGGGAAAAGTCTCCGAGGGTGCGCGCCGCTTTCTCGTGTCGCTGGACCTGAGTTCGCGCACGTTCCCGCGCGCGGACTGCTCCTGCGAGGTCGGGCGTTCGCGGCGCGTGTGCCGCCATGCGCTGGCGGTCTACTTCGCCTATTTCGCGCCGCTGCTGAAGGCGGCGGAGGCGGCGCGCGCGGCCGCAGGACTCGCCGCCGCGAAGCGCGAAACGGCCGCGGCGCGTCCCGCGTCCGGCGTTTCCTCGGGAACGCCGGCGGGCGCGCGCTCCGTCTTCCCCCGCGCGGAAAACGTTCCCGCCGGGAAAGAGAATACGCCTTCCGCCGCGCCGCGCGGGGAAGCGTTCCGCGCCGCCGCGGACGGCGGCCGCGAGTGGATTTCGGTGATTCTGCCCTCGCGCGAGGCGGAATTCTACGCGCCGCTGCGCGACCTGCTGAAGGCTTCCGGCTTCGCGCTCGACGCGCGTTCCCGCCGCTGGTTTCTGCGCGGCGAGCACAAGGTGCTGAATTTTCTCGCCGACAACCGCGATTTTCTCGAAAAGGAATGCCGCGCCGCCTACACGCCGGGTTTCCGCAAATTCATGCGCGGCGTGCGCACGGCGCAGATCCGCTGCGAGGCGAAGGAAAACGGCGCGGAAAAATTCGATCTCGACGTGCGGCTCGAGACTTTCGGAATCACCGAAGGCGAGCTCGCTTCCGCGCTTGGCTGCGGCCGCCGCTACGTCTTCCGCGAGAACGGCAGAATCGTGCTGCTTTCTTCGGACAAGCTGCGCAAGATCTCCGCGCTGCGGGAACGCCTGGGACAGGGCGCCGTCTCGGGCACGGAAAACGCGTTCCGCCGCAGTTTTTCCCGCGCCGAACTGCCCGTCGCGGAATCGCTGCTCGGAGAACTCGGCATTTCCTTCGCGCCGCCCGAAACTTGGCGGGAACGCTCCTCCGCGCTGCTCGACCTGAGCCGGCTCGAACGCCCGCCCGTGCCCGAATCTCTTTTTTCCCGCCTGCGCGCCTATCAGCAGATCGGCGCGGCGTGGCTCTGGCATCTGCACGCGAACGGGCTCGGCGGCCTGCTCGCGGACGAAATGGGGCTGGGCAAGACCGTGCAGACGATCGCGTTTCTCTCCGCCGTCTTCGCGGACGCGGGGAAACGTTTTTCGGCGGGCTGCGCGGAGCCGCGCGCGCTGCTCGTCGTTCCCGCCGGGCTCATCGAAAACTGGCGGCGCGAGCTCGAACGCTTCGCGCCGGAGATTCCCGTGCTCGTCCACCACGGGCACAGGCGGAGCGCCGACGCGCTCGCCGCGTTCCGCTACGGAATCGCGCTCACGTCGTATTCGACGCTGGCGATCGACGTCGAGGCGTTTGTTCCGTTCGAGTGGCGCACGATCGTCGCCGACGAGGCTCAGCAGATCAAGAACCGCCGTTCCCGCAATTCGCGTTCGCTGAAGTTTCTTCGCGCGGAGACGCGTTTCGTGCTCACGGGAACGCCGATCGAAAATTCTCACGAGGACCTGCGTTCGCTGTTCGAGTTCCTGATGCCCGGCCTTCTTCCGCCGGTCGGCGCGGGAACGTCCGCTTCGGCGGCCGTGCGCCGCGACTGGGACCGCGAAAATCTGAAGAAGCTCGTCGCGCCCTACATTCTGCGGCGCACGAAGGCCGCCGTCGCGCCGGAGCTTCCGCCCCGCATCGAGCAGACGGTGTGGTGCCGTTTCGGCGAGGCGCAGACGCGGCTCTACGAGGAGTGGAAGACGCGTTCCCGCGAGGAGTTCTTCAAGCTCGAAATGTCCGGCGCCTCGGACGCGCGTCTGCGCATCGCGGCGTTTTCCCAGCTGCTGCGTCTGCGGCAGATCTGCACGGAGCCGCGCGTCGTCGCGGAAGATTTTCCCGAGGCGGAGGTCGCGAAGCTGCGCGCGTTCCGCGAACTGCTCGACGAGGCCCAGGCGGGCGGGCACCGCATGCTCGTCTTTTCGCAGTTCGTCTCCGTGCTCGATTTTCTCGCGGAGGCGCTGCGCGCCGACGGCGTGCCGTTCTGCCGCATCGACGGCTCGACGCGCGAGCGTTCCCGCGAGTGCGACCGCTTCAACGCCGCGCCCGAAATTCCCGTTTTCCTCATTTCGCTGAAGGCGGGCGGGCTCGGGCTCAACATCACGGGCGCGGACACCGTCGTGCACTACGATCCGTGGTGGAATCCCGCCGCCGAGGCGCAGGCGACGGACCGCGCCCACCGCATCGGGCAGACGCGCACCGTCACGGCGATCCGTCTCGTCGTCGCCGATTCCGTCGAGGAGCACGTGCTCACTCTGCAGCGCGAGAAGCGCCGCCTGCTCGAAGAACTTTTCGAGGAGAGCGATCCCGCGAACGCGAAGATTTCCCTCGCCGAAATCCGCGAGCTGCTCGCGTGAGCGCGGGCGGTTTCTCCCGAAGTCCGGGAAAAGGCCTCCCGCGGCGTTCCCGTCATTTTTTCTTCGCGTAGAAGAAGGCGATCAGCGTTCCCGCGGCGGCGATGAGCGC
>JBJEVP010000109.1:0-2701 GCA_051884475.1 Candidatus Spyradosoma sp. | reverse complement strand
AACCTACACGCCGCCCGCAAGCCCTTTATTTAAGCGGGGAAGCGGGCGATTTTCCCCGCCCGCCGCGTAGGATTGGAAAAAAACCTAACGCCCTGCCTATACCGCCGCCGCCCCGCACGGGCAAACGAAATCCCGCTCGCAGGTGTAGGATTGTAGGTAAAACGGGCAAATCAGAAATTCTTAGAATTTTTTTTGAGCTTTCCGCGCTCGCGAAACGCCGAAAAAATCCGTGAGAAAGCGCGTTTTCGCCCCCGAAAAACGGATTTTTGCCCGCGAAAACCGCCCGCAAGCCCTTTATTTAAGCGAAAAACCGCGTTTCAACACACAAAAAACACACTCAAAAACCGCCAAAATCCCCCCGAAAACGGCATTTTCCGGATTACAGGATTTTTCCGCCCCGACGCCCGCAAACCTGCTTAAATACTGGAATAGACGGCTTTTTCGGGCTGTGTGTAAAAAGTGTGTTTTTCAATGTCCAAAATTGTCGGTTTTTGTCGGTTTTGACACACTTTCCGCGTTTTGCGAAAATTCACGAAAAAGCCCGCAAACTCACTATTGAAGCGGATTTGCGGGCTTTTTTGAATGGTGGTGAGAGAGGGATTCGAACCCCCGAACGGAAAACCGAATGGATTTACAGTCCACGCCCTTTAGCCACTTGGATATCTCACCGATGAAAAAGGATTTCCAAAAATGCACCGTTCTCTCGGCTTTGGCAAGCGTTTTTTTTAGGGCGATGCCGGCGAAGTTTTCATTTGAAAAAAAATCCGACCGCGGGGAAACTTTCGGCATGAATCACCTGCATGCATATTGGAGAATGGCGTACATCGAAGCGCCGAAAGAGGACAAGGGGCCGAAGTGCGACGATCCGTTCGTCGAGATTCCGAAGGCGGAGGACGAAAAATCCGTGCACCTGCTCTATCGCGGGAAGACGGGCTATCTCGTGCTCAACACGTTTCCCTACAACGCGGGGCATCTGCTCGCGATTCCGTATCGCGCCGTTCCCGCGCTCGCCGATCTGACGCCGGAAGAACGCGCCGACCTGATGGACCTGATCGTGCTCGGACAGAAGATCCTCACCGACGCGCTCCACCCGCACGGATTCAACGTCGGATTCAATTTCGGCGCCTCCGCGGGCGCGGGCATCCCGAAGCATCTTCACTGCCACATCGTTCCGCGCTGGGAGGGCGACAGCAATTTCATGCCCGTGATCGCGGACACGCGCACGCTTCCGGCGTCGCTGGACATGATGTGGGAACGGCTGAAAAAATTTACGCCGGCGCCGCAGGCCTGAAAAATGGAGCTGTTCGAGGGAAACGCGCGCGCGGCGGGAACGGCGGGGCAGGACGGCGACGACGCGCCGCTGTCCGTCAGCGAGTTCACGCGGCGCATCAAGTCGCTCGTCGAGGGCGAGTTCGGCGGCGTGTGGATACGCGGCGAGGTGTCGAATCTCCGCGTGCAGTCGAGCGGGCACGCGTATTTCACGCTGAAGGACGCGGGCGCGCAGCTCTCCGCCGTGGCGTTCCGCGGCACTTTGGCGCGCGCGGGAACGCGCCTGCGCGAAGGCATGCAGCTGGTCGCGTTCGGTCAGATCAGCGTCTATGAGCCGCGCGGGAACTATCAGCTCATCGTCCGCACGTTTCAGGAGGAAGGCGTGGGGCGGCTTCAGGAGGCGTTCGAGAGGCTGCGCCGCAAGCTTGAGGCGGAGGGGCTTTTCGACAAAAAGCTCAAGCGTCCGCTGCCGACGTTCCCGCGCACGATCGCGTTCGTGACGTCGCCGACGGGCGCGGCGATCCGCGATTTCATCAGCATTCTGCGGCGGCGCGGCTGGGTCGGGCGTCTGCTCGTCGTTCCCGCGAAAGTGCAGGGCGAGGGCGCCGCGGCGGAAATCGTGCGCGGAATCGAGCTCGCCGGTTCGGTGCGGGAGCTGGAGCTGCTGGTCGTCGGCCGCGGCGGCGGAAGTCTCGAAGACCTGTGGTGCTTCAACGAGGAGATCGTGGCGCGCGCGGTGCGCGCTTCGCGCGTTCCCGTGATTTCCGCCGTCGGGCACGAAATCGACTTCACGCTGAGCGACTTCGCGGCGGACCTCCGCGCGGAAACGCCTTCCGCGGCGGCGGAATACATTTCGAGCGCGCGCATGGAAATCGCGGACCGCTTCGAGAACGCGGCGGCCGCGCTCGAAGACCTGACCGAGCGCGCGCTGCGGGAACGCGCGCAGCGCGTCGATCTGCTCGAATCGAAGCTCGCTCGGCATTCTCCCGCGGCGCATCTGCTCCTCGTGCGGGAACGTCTCGCGGGAACGGCGTCGCGCATCGACGCGGCCGCCGCCGCGCAGTTCGCCCGCGCTCGGGAAAAAATTTCGCGCGCGTCGTTCGCGCTCGAACGGCGCAATCCGGAGCACGCCGTCCGCCTCGCGCGTCTGCGTCTGGACCAGCTGAAGACTCGGCTTTCGGCGGCGGGGCTGGATTCCGTGCTGAAGCGCGGTTTCGCCGTGGCGCGCGACGCCGCGACGGGGAAAATCATCGACCGCGCCCGCGGCGTCGGTTTCGGACAGCTCGTCGAGCTCGAGTTCGCGGACGGCCGCACTCGGGTAGAAGGGCGGGACCTGAACTGAAAGGTGAAAAGATGACCTTTCCGAAAACGGAACATGAACTGCCCGTCGCGCTCACGGTCGCGGGCTCGGATTCCGGCGGCGGCGCCGGGA
>JBJEVP010000108.1:0-2715 GCA_051884475.1 Candidatus Spyradosoma sp. | reverse complement strand
AGGCGGGGAAGAGCGTATCGTTTCCGCTTTCATTTTTTCAAAAAACGATGACGCACGACATTCCGAAAAATTACGAATCCGCACAGGTCGAAGCCCGCTGGTATCAGAACTGGGTCGAGGGCGGCTGCTTCACCGCCGATCCCGCGCGCGTGAGCGAAGAACGCCCCGCGTATTCCATCGTCATCCCGCCGCCGAACGTCACCGGCGTGCTGCACATGGGCCACGTGCTCAACAACACGATTCAGGACATTCTCGCGCGCAAGGCGCGGCTCGACGGCAAGGAGGTGCTCTGGCTGCCGGGAACGGACCACGCGGGCATCGCCACGCAGGTCATGGTCGAAAAGCAGCTCCGCAAGACGGAGGGCAAGACGCGCCGCGACCTCGGCCGCGAGGCGTTTCTCGAGCGCGTCTGGGCGTGGAAGCGCGAGAAGGGCGGCATCATCATCAATCAGCTCAAGAAGCTCGGCTGCTCGTGCGACTGGTCGCGGGAACGCTTCACGATGGACGAGAAGTATTCCGCGTGCATTCAGAAGATCTTCGTCGATCTCTACAAAAAGGGCTACATCTACCGCGGCAAGCGCATGGTGAACTGGTGCCCGGCTTCGCTCACGGCGCTCTCGGACGAGGAAGTCATCATGGAGCCGCACAAGGGCTTCCTGTATTATTTCAAAATCGAAATCGCCGAGGAGCCGGGAACGTTCCTCACGATCGCGACGACGCGCCCCGAGACGATTCCGGGCGACTCCGCGATCGCCGTCAACCCGAAGGACGAGCGCTACGCGAAATACATCGGCAAGCACGCGATCCGGCCGCTCCCGCTCGAAAATCAGGAGCCGATCCCGATCGTCGGCGACGAGTCCGTCGAGTTCGAGTTCGGCACCGGCGTGCTCAAGGTCACGCCCGCGCACGACAAGACGGACTTTGAAATCGGCAAGCGCCACGGGCTCAAGGTGACGGACATCATGAACCCCGACGGCACGATGAACGCGCTCGCGGGCGCGGATCTCGCGGGCATGGAGCGCTTCGCCGCGCGCGACAAGTCCGTCGAGCTGCTGCGCGGGCTCGGTCTGCTCGTCAAGGAAGAGCCTTACGAAAACAAGGTCGGCATCAGCGAGCGCGCGAAGGTGCCGATCGAGCCGCGCCTTTCCGAGCAGTGGTTCCTGCGCTATCCGAGCGTTCCCGCCGCGCGCGCGTGCGTCGCGACCGGCGCGATGAAGTTCCACCCCGAGCGCTGGAGCAAGGTTTACGAGCACTGGATGGGCAACCTGCAGGACTGGTGCATTTCCCGCCAGCTCTGGTGGGGACACCGCATTCCCGTGTGGTATTCCAAGAGCGATCCCGCGAAGATTCACTGCGACGTCGTGCCGCCCGCCGATCCGGAAAACTGGACGCAGGATCCCGACGTGCTCGACACGTGGTTCTCCTCCTGGCTGTGGCCCTTCGCGACGATGGGCTGGGACATGGACGCGCCCGAGGGCGAAATGCCCGAGCTGCTCAGGAAATTCTACCCGACGAGCGACCTCGTCACCGGCCCGGACATCATCTTCTTCTGGGTCGCGCGCATGATCATGGCGGGCTTCGAATGGCGCGGCGAAATGCCGTTCCGCAACGTCTATTTCACCGGAATCGTGCGCGACAAGCTCGGACGCAAAATGTCCAAGACGCTCGGCAATTCGCCCGACCCGCTCGACCTCATCGCGCGCTACGGCGCGGACGCGCTCCGCTTCGGCACGATGCGCTCGGCGCCGCTCGGCCAGGACGTGCTCTTCGACGAAAAGAACGTCGAGCTCGGACGCAATTTCTGCAACAAGCTCTGGAACGCGTCGCGCTTCCGCCAGATGAGCGGCCCGATGCTCGACAACTCCTCGCTCGAGGCGATCGTCGCGCGCATCGATCCCGCGCTCTGCGACGCGGACGACCACGCGATTCTCGACGGGCTCGTGCGCCTCGTGCGCGGCTGCGCGGACGCGCTCGCGAACTACGAGTTCAACGCCTACACGCAGGCGCTCTACGCGTTTTTCTGGAACGACTTCTGCGACTGGTACGTGGAGGTGGCGAAGACGCGCCTCGCCGACGACGCGCTGCGCGGGAACGTGCTCGCGATTCAGGACCTGTGCCTGCGCCAGTTCCTGCTCTGCCTCGCGCCGCTCACGCCCTTCATCGCCGAAGAGCTGTATCACCTGCTCGGATACATTCCCGAGGGCGAGTTCCTGCAGTCGCAGCGGCTCGTCTCCGCGGACGAGCTCGCGGGCGCGCTCGCGAAGCGCGGGCTGACGATCGACGCGAACGCGGTGAACGACATCGCGCAGATCCGCGAGTTCGTCACGCAGGCGCGCGCGCTCAAGTCGCACAACAACGCGGGAACGAAGAAGGACTGCCTCTTCCGCCTCGCGCTGAAGGACGCGGCGGCGGGCGCCCTGCTCGAACGCAACGCGGCGAAGCTGAAGACGCTCGTCGGCGCGCGCGCGATCGAGACCGTTCCCGCGGGAACGGCGGCGGACGGTCCCTCGGCGGTCACGCCGCTGGGCACGCTTTCGCTCGACGTGACGGGGCTGATCGACGTCGCCGCCGAACGCAAGCGCCTGACGAAGGAGCTGGAAAAGCTCGAAAAGGCGGTCGCGGCGGGAACGGCGAAGATCAACAACCCGGCGTTCGCCTCGAAGGCGCCCGCGCACATCCTCGAAGGCGCGAAGAAGCAGCTCGCGGAAACGCTCG
>JBJEVP010000107.1:0-2722 GCA_051884475.1 Candidatus Spyradosoma sp. | reverse complement strand
AAGCTTGCAGTGACTTTAAGGACGTCCGCGGAAGTCGTGCTTGTATCCGTGACGTCCGCAAAGTCGATGTACGTCGTCGCGGCGTTCGCGAGGGCCGTTCCCGCGGCGAGGAGCGTGGTGATGGTGATGATGTTTTTCATAATCTTTTGCTTTGTTGAAATAGGGGAAATCGGGGTTGCGGACGTCTCCACAAAAGTTCGTCTCGATTTCTAGATTTGATTTTGCAAAAAAAAAACGGTTGGCAAGTCTTTTTGAAAAAAGACGACGGAAAGCGTCCCCGCGCCTCTCTTCATTCTTTTTTCCCGTTTGCCACGGGGGAGTTTCGCTTTCAGAATAGCGCCCCATGATTTTCTGCATCCTTTTCGCGATCGTCGTCTCCGCGTGGTGCATTGCCGGAATTTACTTCAGACTCTTCTCGGCGCACCGCCGCGAGTACACGTGGCGCTACGCGTTTTTCCGCCCGTTCTGCTTCGTCGCGTGCCTGCCGCTCTACCGGCGGCGGACGATCGGCGCGGAGCACGTTCCCGCGAGCGGCGGCTGCATCGTGATCGCGAACCACTCGTCGTATATGGACGTCGTGTGCATGGGGCTCGCGTGCCCGCGCCCCGTGCGCTACGTGTCGTGGGCGGGTTTCGAGAATCATTTTCTCAGCCGGCTGTTCATGCGCGCCATGCGCACGATCCCGATCGCGCCGGACAAGGCGAAGGACGGCATGAAGACGGCGCTCGAGGCGCTGCGCGCGGGCGAGCTCGTGTGCATCTTCCCCGAAGGATGCATGACGCGCAACGGCAGTCTGCAGCCGTTTCTCGGCGGATTCCGGCTCATCGCGCGGAGCGCGGGCGTTCCCGTCGTTCCCGCCTACATCGACGGGCTCTGGGGCTCGATCTTCAGCTTCCGCGGAAAGACCTTCTTCGGCAAGCGTCCGCGCCTGTCGCGCACTCCGGTGGCGATCGAGTTCGGCGCGCCGTTCCGCATGGGCAGGGAGCCGGACGCGAAAACCGTGCAGCAGGCGCGCGACGCCGTGCTCGAGCTCGGCGCGCGGCGTTTCGCCGAACGCGAGGAACTGCGCGGGCACCTCGCGGGAATGCTCACGGACGCGTGCGCGGCGAAGCCGTTCGCGACGGCGGTCGTCGATCACGCGCTCTCGCGCCGGAAAATGTCGCGCGGGGCGCTGCTCGCCGTCTCGCGCCGCCTCGCGGTGAGGTTCGGCGAAGAACTGCGGGAACGCCGCGTCGGCGTCGTGCTCCCGCCGGGCATCGCGGGCATGATCGCGAACTACGCCTGCATGCTCGCCGGAAAAATTCCCGTCAACCTGAACTTCACGCTCGGCCGCGCGCAGCTCGAATCCTGCCTCGCCAAGGCGGGAATCGAGACCGTGATCACCGTCGGCGCGATGAAGAAGCAGCTCGCCGACCGCTTCCCGGATTTTCCGTGGCCGGAAAAACAGATCGACGTTCTCGACGAGCTCAAGGCGATTCCGCGCGCGGCGATTCTCCTCACGTTCGCGCAGGTCGCGCTGTTCCCGGGCTTCGTCCTCAGGAAGCTCTGGCGCGTTCCCGCGCGCGGCGGCGAAGAAGAGGCCGGAATCCTGTTCACGAGCGGCAGCTCGGGAACGCCGAAGGCGGCGGTCGTCTCGCACCGGAACGTCATCGCGAACTGCCTTCAGATCGACGACGCGGACATTCTCCCGCCGCGCACGCGTCTGCTCTGCAATCTGCCCGTCTTCCACTGCTTCGGCTACACGACGCTGCTCTGGTTCGCGCCCACGCGCGGCGTGCTCGCCGTCACGACGCCCTCGCCGCTCGACTTCGCGCGCAACGTGCAGGCGATACGCGAGGAAAAGGCGACCGTCATGCTGAGCACGCCGACTTTTCTCCGCACCTATCTCAAAAAGGCGCCGCCGGAATATCTCGACTCCGTCCGCCTCGTCGTCGCGGGCGCGGAAAAGACGCCCGAGGGCTTCGCAGAGGCGTGGGAGAAAAAATTCCCGAACAGCCTTTACCTCGAAGGCTACGGCATGACCGAGGCCTCGCCCGTCGTCGCCGTGAACAAGCCCGACGTCACGGACGAAGAAGTCGGCGAGACGCACGTCGGGCGCAAGGCGGGTTCCGTGGGCATTCTCTTCCCGGGCATGCGCGCCGAAGTGCGCGACCTCGAGACCGGCGCCCCGCTGCCCTGCGGCGAAAGCGGAATGCTTTACCTCAAGGGCGCGAACATCTTCGAGGGCTATCTCGACGAGAGCGGCAGGCCCGTTCCCGCGACGGACGCCGCGGGCATGTACAGGACGGGCGACGTCGTCTCCATGGACGAACGCGGCTTCATCACCATCCGCGGGCGGCTTTCCCGTTTCTCCAAAATCGGCGGCGAGATGGTGCCTCACGGAAGCGTGGAGGAGGCGCTCGTGAAAATCCTCTGCCTCGACGGCGAAACGCTTCAGCTCGCCGTCACGGGGCGCCCGGATCCCGCGAAGGGCGAAGCGCTCGTGCTCGTCACGACGCTCCCGGGGCTCGACCTGAACGCGCTCGGGCGCAGGCTCGCCGAAGCCGGATTCCCGAACCTGTGGATTCCGCGCGAAATGAAGCTCGTCTCCGAAATTCCCGCGCTCGGCACGGGAAAGCTCGACATACGCGCGCTCGCCGAAATCGCCCGCGCCTGAACGCTTTTTTTTTCATGCTGCAATTTCTGAAGATACGAAACCTCGCGCTGATGGACGCCGTCGAAC
>JBJEVP010000106.1:0-2727 GCA_051884475.1 Candidatus Spyradosoma sp. | reverse complement strand
GGAAAAGGCCGCCGAGTCCGCCGCCTGATTCCGGCTCCGAAAAAAGCGTTCCCGCACGGGAACGCTTTTTTGATCGAAGGACTCGGCCTCCCGCCGCGGGAATTTTTTTGGAGAAAAACAGAAAAACTGAACAAAAGCGGCTTCCCGCTACGCTTTTCTCAGCAATTCAACAAAGGTTAATGTGCAGACCACCGGCGAGCAGATGAAGCAGGAGGAATGGCGCGACTGGCTCAAGGAGCACGGGCGCCGTCTGCTTTTATGCGCGCGGCAGTGGACGAGTTCTTTGGCAGAGGCGGAGGATGTTCTTCAGGACGCGTTCGTGCGTTACTGGAAGAATCAGCGGCATCTGCCGGGAAATCCGAACGCGCTCATCATCACGTCCGTCAGGCGGGCGGCAATCGATCACGGGCGTTCCCGTACGCGCCGAATCAATCGAGAGACGCAGGCCTACGAACTCGAGGACAGAGTGACGTTCTTTGAACCCGGAGAGGGCGAGATCGCACAGGATCTCGAAAAAGCAGTTCAGGCGCTTCCCGCCGAACAACGGGAAGTGGTCGTCTTGAAAATTTGGGGTATGCTGACGTTCGACGAAATCGCGCGTCAGCTCGGAATTTCTCAGAACACGGCTGCGTCGCGATACCGTTACGCGCTCGCGGCGCTGAGAAAAACGGTCAGGCGCTGAACATCGCGGCGCGGGCCGTCTCAATCGAATCATCGTTTTTTTGATTATGCAGAGAACCGAACAGGAAGATTTTTCCGACATGGAAAAGGCGCTCGAAAACCTGCGCCCGGTCGCCTTGTCGGATCGTTTTTTCGAAGCCGTCGAAGCCGAACTGAACGCGCCGGACAACCTCGTCGCCCTGCCGCCGCGCGACAACGCCGTCCGCTTTCCGCTGCGCCGCGCGACGGCGTCGGCCGCGCTGGTGCTGTGCGCCGTCGGCCTGGGCGTGTGGGGCTATTCCGTTCTTCCCGGAACGCCGAAAATCGTCGATTCCGCGGTTTCCGTCCGCGCGGCGGCGGCGGCTCCGCTCGTCGCCATGAGCGCGGTGAAGGGCGCGGGAACGACGCGCGGCAAGCGCCAGTCGTCCGCCGGGAACGGCCGGGGCTCCTTCCACCTCGTGAACATGGAACGGCGCATGAACTCGGCCAAGCCCGTGGACTGCGTCGCGAACGCCGACGGAACCGTCGCCCGCCGCGTCCGCTATTCCTATATGGACGAATACCGCTGGGAGGACGACGAAAACGGAGCCGCCTACGTCGAGCTTCGCCCGCACGAAGAGGTCGTCAGCATGGAGATGGCGGTGTATTGAGCGCGGGAACGGCATTTTTTTGAAAAAAGAAAAAACATTCGGAAAAGAAAGAGAGCAGATCGAATCATGAGCCGAGAGAAAAGAGCTTTGCTGAAATCACTGATCGTCGCGGGCGCGTTCCCGCTGTGCGGCGTTCCCGCGCTCGCCGAGGAAACCCGGCCGGAGACGCCGCCGCCCGCGCCCGTGGTCGGCGAGGCGGAAGCGGCGCCCGCCCCCGCGAAAAAGGACGACGTCTTCGTCCGCTATTCCTATCTGGGGCTCGCGCTGGACACGCTGCCCGCCGCGACCTACTGCGAAAATTCTCAGCCCGGAGTGCAGGCGGTTTACGTGCTCAAGAATTCTCCCGCCGAGCGCGCCGGACTCAAGAGCGGCGACATCCTCGTCTCCCTCGACGGGCAAAAGCTCTTCTTCCCGAACCAGTTTTCCGCGCTCGTGCGCTCCTACGCTCCGGGAACGGAAGTCAAAATCGTGCTCATCCGCGGCGGCGAAAAAATCGAAAAGACCGCCGTCATCGGCGAGCGCCGCATCTTCAGGCGCAACGCCCCGCGGCCCGACAATCACGCCAAGGACGACGTGCGCATCTACATCAACGGCCGCGAAATCTCCCTCGCGGACGGATCCGAGCTCGGCGGCTGGATCAGCCTCACGCCCAACGGGATTCTCATCCGCGACGAGCTGGACCTTCCGAGCGAGTTCCGCCGGGTCGTCTCCCGCGTGCACGCCAAACTGCCCGACTCGCAGAAGATGCTCTCCGAGCTGCGCAGACAATACGACGACGCCCGTCGCGCCGCGCTCGGAAAGACGCGTCAGACGTTCTCGCAGGTGTTTTTCGGGAAAGGAAACTCCGTGATCATCATCGGCGACGAAAAAGGGCGGCAGGTGACCGTTTCCCGCGCCGGGGACGACGAAATTCTTTTCCGCGGGAACTGCGCGACGCAGCAGGACATCGACGCCATTCCCGAAGAGGCGCGGAAGATCATCGACGAGTTCACCGTGCTCAAGCCCATGGCGCTCCCGCCGCCCGAGGAACGCGAAGTCAATGAATGATCGATGAGGGACGACGGATACGTTCTCTCCGAGGTTCTTGAAACACGGAGGGAACGGATGAAAACGGATTTTTTCCCTCTAAGCTCTAAGCCCTCAGCTTTTTTCCTTTTGGGGAAGCGACTTTCCAGTCGCTTGTCGGAGTCTTTTTTTAAGGAAATTTCCTTTTAAGGATTTCGAAAAGCGACTGGAAAGTCGCTTCCCCAAAGCGTTCCCGCGAACCGGGCATCCGCGTGAGCGATGTTTTTCTTCAACGCGAAGAAAACCGCGAAGTCAAAAAAGTAAAAGAAAGTTTGAACCGGGAAGGAACAGAAGAGAAAGAAGGAAGAGAAACACGGATGAAAACGGATTTCTCCCTCTAAGCTCTAAGCCC
>JBJEVP010000105.1:0-2730 GCA_051884475.1 Candidatus Spyradosoma sp. | reverse complement strand
GGCCTCGGCGGGAAAATCCCCGGCATGGGCGGCGGCAGGTTCCCGTTCTGAGAAAAACTTCGCGGCGCAGAGAAACCGCAAAGTCAAAGGACGTTAAGAAAAGTTTTTCCGGAAGGAGCGCGGGAACGCGCGTTCCCGTTTCGGGGCGGGCGGAATGCCTATCTTTCTGTATGCGTTCCCAGCGCCTCGGCGAGGAGCGCGAGCGCGGCGGAGACCGCTTCGGCGCGGATTTCCGCGCGCGTCGTTCCCGTCGCGGAAAAACGCGTCGCGCGCGTTCCCTCCGGAGCGCGGAGCCCGATGAACACGGTGCCGACGGGAGTCTCCTCCGTTCCGCCGCCGGGGCCCGCGACTCCGGTCGTGCTCAGCGCGAAGTCCGCGCGGAACTTTTCCGCCGCTCCGCGCGCCATCGCCTCCGCGCATTCGGGACCGACGACGCCGAAGCGCGCGATAAGCTCCGCGGGAACGCCGAGGACGTCGGTCTTCGCGTCGGTCGCGTAGGTGACGGCGCCGCCCCGGAAAAACGCGCTCGCGCCGGGAACGTCCGTCAGCGTCTTCGCGAGCAGCCCGCCCGTGCAGGATTCGGCGACGGCGAGCGTCGCCCCGCGGGAACGCAGGGCTTCGGCGACGATTTCTTCAAGCGGAGAATTCATTGGAAAAAATGATTTTCGTGATTTTGCCGCAGTTCGGAAGCTCGCGGATTTTTTTCAGCATCGCGCGCTTGCGGAATTCGAGCTGTTGGCGGACGACGGCGCTCTCGCAGCCGACGACGAGCGCGCTCATGCCTTCGCGCAGTTCTGCGGGAGCGCAGCGCGACGCCAGGTTCGCGGGAACGATTTCCGTCCAGCGTTCGCGGACCGCGCTCTGAATGCTTCCGCCGAAGATGCCGCGGGAGCGCAGAAGCCCGTCCATCAGTTTCGCGGGAACGGCGAAATCGCGGTCCGTCGTGAACGCGGCCTCCTCGACGCGTTCGCGCTTTCGGGCGAGCGTTTCGCTGCCGCCTTTCTTCACGACGACGGTCGCGGGGTCGGGCGTCTGCTCTTCGGGCAGGCCCCGCAGCGCGGCGAGCAGATTGCGCGTCCGGCGGGAAAAATGCGTCCGCGAGCGGTCGGCGCACAGGCGCGACTGCAGGATTTTCGGGAGTTCGCGCAGGGATTCGGCCACGGCGACGCGGCTTTCCGGCGGAGCGCCGTCGGGCGCGCGCGTCAGCCACACCGCTTCCGCGCCGCAGGCGTGCGCGGGAAGAACGTCGTTCACGAGGGAGTCTCCGACGTGCAGCAGCGCGTCGCGAGGAATCCGCATCTTCATGCAGACGTTTTCGAACGCGCGCGCGTCGGGCTTGGCGAACCCCGTTTCCGAGGAGAGAAAGATTTCGTCGAAGAACGGCGCGAGCCCGAGTTTTTCCAGCGCGTTGCGCCAGCGGGAGTCTCCGTTGGAAAGCGCGACGCGGCGCAGTCCGAGAAAGCGCGCGGCTTCGAGCGCCTCCGCGGCGCCGTCGGCGGGACGCCAGGACGCGGCGTCTGCGAGCCGGGCGTAGACGCGGTCCTTGGCTTCGGGAAAAAGTTCGGTGGGCACCGTTCCCGCGAAGATTTCCCAGAGCATGGCGCGCCAGTATTCGCGGGAACGCTTTTCCGAGGTCGGGGAAAAACCGTTGGCGGCGGCGACGCGCACGGCCTGTTTTTTTCGGGCGTCGAGCGTCTTCGCCGAAGGCACGTCGGTCAGCCCGAGTTCCCGCATCGTCTCCGCGCAGATTTCTCCGAGCGAAGGAGAGAACCCGAGCAGCGTTCCCGTGAGATCGAAGGAAATGACCTGAATCATCGGCGGCGAAAAGAAAGGCGCGCGGGAACGCCGCGCGTCCGGGAGAAGCGTCAGTCCTCGGTCAGAGCGACTAAGGTTTCGCGGAATTCCTCCGCGAGCGTCTTCGCGGAGATGTGCGACCACATCTTGTCGTAGGTGATGAACTTCGGGCTGATGTCCACGCGCGAGAACGGCAGCGGAATGTAGAAGCCGTCCCAGCTGCCGAGACGAATCGCGCAATGGAACTTCGAGGGCACCATGACGACCGTGCAGTGCGTGATCTGCGCGAGCAGCGCCGTTCCCGGGTTGAAGCGGTAAATCGGTCCGCGCGGACCGTCCGGCGTGATCGCGATGTCTTCGCCCGCGGCGAGTCTTTTGTGGATTTCGAGCATCGCCTGTCCGCCCCGGCGTCCGGAGCTTCCGCGCACCGCGCCGATGCCGAGCATCTTGAAGAACGCGGCGAGCCACGCGCCGTCGCTCGACGGCGAGACCAGGCCGTTCACCTTGCTCCACTTGCGGAAACGCCGATGAAGCTCCGACGCGATGAGCAGGCGGTTGTGCCAGAAGACGATGATGAGCGGGTTTTTGTCGGAAAAAAGCGCGCGCCGCACCTCCGGGCTCACGTGAATCCGGAGCGTCATCAGCCACAGACGCAACGCCAGCGCGAGCGGATACAGAAAGGCGCGCTTCCAGAGAGGAATCTCGCGGACTCGTCTCTGGTAAGCCTCGTCGTACGGCCCGCGCGCGGACGGGTCCTTCTGCGTCTCGACTTCGTTCATAAGCGAAGCTCCGCAAAATGCACTTTCCTCCCGCAAACCGCAAGCCAATAGCGCGTCCGTGCGGGCGCGGCCGCGGGAGAATCCTCGTTTCAAACAAAAAAGGGAGCCCGCGAATTTCGCGGGCTTCCGAAAGTGGTAGCCGGTGCAGGACTCGAAC
>JBJEVP010000104.1:8778-10760 GCA_051884475.1 Candidatus Spyradosoma sp. | reverse complement strand
TCATCCCTCCTCTTTTTTCCCGCTTCTTTCTCTTCTGTTCCTTCCCGGTTCAAAATTTCAATTCTCGCCCAAGAAACGAAAACTTCCTTTTACTTTCTTTGACTTCGCGGTCTTCTTTGCGTCGAATCGCGCGGAATTGCTCTTGCAAAAGGCGTGCGCGAGGCGTTCAATAAAAGACGCTATGTCCGACAGCGTTTTGTCCAGTTATTTTCCGATTTTCGTTCAGGTCGTCATCGGCTGCGCGTTGCCCGTGCTGATCATCATCGCGAGTCACATCTTCGGCCAAAAGGGACGCTCGAACCGTTCGCAGAAACTCCCCTACGAATGCGGGCTGAAAGGCGAGGGCACGGCGCATCCGCGTTTCTCCGTCCGTTTTTACCTGACGGCGATGCTGTTCATCCTGTTCGACATCGAAGTCGTCTTCCTGATTCCGTCGGCGCTGATTTACCGCAAATTCCTCGAGCAGGGGCTCGGGCTGACGATCGTGTGGTCGTTGGCGGTCTTCATAGGAATCGTGATTTTCGGCCTGTGGTACGAGGTGAAGAAAGGCGCGCTCGACTGGGAGCGATGAATTTTTCACGGCAGGCCGGACGCTGTTCCCGCCTGCCTTTTTTTTGAACCTGCAACGAAGAAAAAAGCGTCCCCATGCGGATTGACCGATTTTTGTCGAAGAACAGGATTCTCGAGCTGAATGCGCGGGAACTGTCGGTCGCGCTCGACGAGATGCTCGCCGTGTCGCTTCCCGCGGGAACGTCCGAAGAGCAGCGCCGCGCGCTCCGCGATTCGCTGATCGAGCGCGAGGCTCAGATGCAGCGCCGCGTGGGAGACTGGGCGGCGATTCCGAACATCCGCACGCCGCTCGTGCAGAGCACGGTGATCACGGTGGGGCGCCTTCCCGTTCCCGCGCCCGTCGCGCCGCCGCCCGGAGAAACCGCGCCCGTTCCCGCGCCGAAAGAGGGCGCGCAGTCCGCGCTGCGCGTCGTGTTTCTCGTGCTCGCGCCGGAGCACGGGCGCAACTATCACGCCGTGCTTTCGGAACTCGTGCACGAGCTGGAGGACGAGGACTACGCGGCGCTCGGCAAGGCGGCGGACATCAAGGCGTTCCGCCGCGTCGTGATGCAGATCTTCAAGGGCGCGGCGAAGACGTCCGCGCGCCAGGACACGCGCTGGAACCGCCGCTTCGCGAAGACGGCGGCGCGGCTCGCGGAAATCACGCACTGCCAGGTGCTGCTGTTCTTCGCGGACACGTTCGGCGCGCCCGTGCCGTGGCAGTCGCAGAAAAAGACGACTTTCCGGACGATCTTCGTCTCGGGAACGAACGCTCCGTTCTCCTTCGAGGACGGCGGCAAACCCGACGTGATCAACGTCAATTCGTTTTCCGCGCACCGCATGTCTCAGCTCCGCGCCGCGCTCTTCGTGGGGCTGATGCGCGGGAACATCAGGCCGACGGACCGCGTCTGCTGTCTCGGCGGCGTGGACGGGAGCGACAAGCTCGACTCGCTCATCGTCATCGAGGCCGCGCAGGAATTTCCTTCGATCATGATGACTCACGCGGACGCGCTCGTTCCCGCCCACGTGCGTCCGGAAGTGCTCGAGCGCGCCATCGCGATCGCCACGGAGCTCGCCACGGAGGGACGCGAGGGCAAGCCCGTGGGCACCATCATGGTGATCGGCGATCTCGAAAAAATCACGCCGCACATCGAGCAGCTCGTGCTCAATCCGTTCAGCGGCTACCGCGCGGAGGACCGCAACATTCTCAATCCCTTCGTCGAGGAGACGATCAAGGAATGGGCGCTGATCGACGGCGCGTTCGTCGTGGACGGCGAGGGCCGCGTGCACTCGGCGGGAAGCCGGCTGACGGCCGTGGATTCGCAGCTTTCGCTGCAGGGCGGGCTCGGCACGCGCCACGCGGCGGCCGCGGCGATTTCGTCGGTCGCGGACTGCGCGGCGCTCTGCGTGTCCTCCTCGGGGCAGGTCACGCT
>JBJEVP010000104.1:0-8678 GCA_051884475.1 Candidatus Spyradosoma sp. | reverse complement strand
CTCGAGCCGGGCGCGCTTCCCGTCGAGTCTCCGTTCGACACGCAGGAGACGGCGCAGTTCCGCGTCGTCTGCTACGACGAATCCGGCTATTCGCTCGACGAGTTCGCGGACGTCGATCGGCTCGCGGACTTCACGAACCGCCCCGGCATGGTCTGGGTGCAGATGATGGGCATGAAGGATCCGCAGCTCGTGCACGTCGTCGGCGCGCTTTTCAACATTCCGATGCTCGCGCAGGAAGACATCGTCTCGGAATGGTCCCGTCCGAAATTCGAGGAATACGGAGAAATGATTCTCGCGGTCACGCGCGCCGTGCGTCTCGGCGTCGAGGAGCTGCAGCCGCGCGGGCAGCAGATCTCCTTCGTCGCGGGGCCGAACTTCCTGATCTCCTTTCACGAAAAGCGCGAACTCGTGTTCGAGAACATCGAGCGCCGAATCGCGGAAAACTCCGGAAAAATCCGAAAGTGGGGCTCGCCCTATCTGCTCTACGCGTTGCTCGACGCCCTCGTGGACCGCATGCTTCACCTCACCGACGAAATCGAGGACGCCATCACCGACCTCGAGGAGGACACCGTCAAGGACGATTCCGATCCCGACGACGACGGCGAGAACATCCGCACGATCTACCGCATGAAGCGCATCGTCATCCGACTCGGGCGCATGACGTATCCGCTGCGCGACATGGTCCGCACCTTCGAGCGCTACGACCATCCGCTGCTCCCGCCGGAGATGGACATGTATTTCAGCGACCTCTACGACCACACGCTGCGCGCGTTCGACCGCATCGAGCACGCGCGCATGATTCTGCAGGAGCTTCAGGACTTCTATCACACCGAGCACGAGCGCCGCACGAGCGACATTCTCCGCCTGCTCACGGTCGTCACCGCGATCTTCATTCCGCTCACGTTCATCGCCGGCATCTACGGCATGAACTTCAAGCACATGCCCGAGCTCGAAACCGAGTACGGCTACTTCGTCACGATCGGGCTGATGGCGGTCTTCGTCGTCGCCGCGTTCATTTTCTTCCGCGTGAAGCGCTGGTTCTGAAGAAAAAGATGAGGGCCCGGAGTTCAGAGCTTCGCCGTCGGAACACGGGCGCGATCCGTCGTTCCCCGTCCGCCGTCAGATTTCCGTTTCAGGTTTTTCTTCTTCCGTTCCCGCCATGTTCGTTCCCGTAATGAGTTGCTCCGAAGCCAGGGCCTTCGAAAAAGAATTTTTCGCCCGCGGTGAAACGACCGAAGCGTCCGCGATGAACGTCGCGGGAACGGGCGTCGGCGACGGCGTGCTGCGCGAATGCGGCGGGAACGCGGCGATCTCCCGCCTGCTCGTGCTCGCGGGCAAAGGGCACAACGGCGGGGACGCCGTGCGCGCGGCGGCGCGGATCTTTTCGCGCACTTCCTGCCGCGTGATGCTCGTGTTCTTCGCGGATTCGCTCGAAAAGCTCGCGCCGCTCACGCGCGCCCTGCTCGAAGAATTCGTCGCCGCCGTGCCCGAGGACAAGCGCTCCGTCGCGCTGCTCACCGAGAGAACGCCGGCGCTCCCGCCCGAAATCGCCGCCTTCGCCGCCGCGCCTCACGTGCTGCTCGACGGCATGTTCGGGCACAGCTTCCGCCCGCCGTTCCCGCCGCGCGCGCTGAGGTTCGTCCGCGAAATCCTCGCGGCGCGCGCCGAGGGCTCGCCCGTCTGCGCGGTCGATCTGCCTTCGGGGCTCTGCGACGCGGGCGCGGCGGAATGCCCGTTCCGCGCGGACTTCACGTTCCCGACGGGAATCCTGAAGCGCCCCGTCGTCGATTTCCACGAGCGCTGCGGGCGCGTCGTTCCCGTGGACGTCGGCTTCTCCGGCTTCGGCGGAAGCGCTCTCGCGGCGGCGGACGAATCGTTTTTCCTGAAGAAGATCTTCGCGCCGCGCCCCGTGCTCTGCGACAAGCGCGACTTCGGCCACGTGCTGATCGTCGGCGGTTCCCGCGCGATGCCGGGAGCGCTGATGCTGAACGCGCTCGCGGCGCTGCGCGCGGGCGCGGGACTCGTCTCCGTGATCTGCCCGGAGCGCGTGCAGGCGGCGTTCGCGGCGCGCGCGCCCGGAGCGATGTGGATTCCCTGCGGGGAAAATCCCGACGGCGGGCTGGACTGCGGACGCGCCTTCGCCGAAGCCGAAAGACTTTTCCCGCGCGTCGGCGCCGTGCTCTGCGGTTCCGGAATGGGCGTCTCCGACGGCGCGCAGGAACTCGTCGCGAAAATCGCCGCGGGAACGCCGCGCGGGATTCCGCTGATTCTCGACGCCGACGCGCTTCGCCCCGCCGCGCTCGCCGCGCTGCGGGAACGCGCTTCGCCGCCGGAAAACGCGATTCTGCTCCCGCACGCCGGCGAGTTCGCTCGCCTCGGCGGGAACGCCTCCGACCTGCGCGGATTCTGCCGCGGAAGCGGGGCGACGCTCGCGCTCAAGGGCGCCTGCACGCGCGTCGCCGACGCCTCCGGCGAGCTCTTCACCTTTTCCGGCTGCCCCGCGCTCGCCCGCGGCGGGAGCGGCGACGTGCTCGCGGGAACGGTCGCGGCGCTTTTCGCGTCGCCTAAGAACTACGACGTCTCCGCGCCCGCGCGGGAACGCCTCGCCGCCGCCGTCGTCTGGCACGGGAACGCGTCGCGCCGCCTCGCCGCGGCGCAGGGCGAACGCTGCGCGGACGTTTCCGCGCTGCCCGATTTTCTTCTGAGCCGCAGCTGAGCCCGCCCGCTCCCGTATTCCGCGAATGCCGTTCCCGCAGAAGCAGTCCTCCTCCTCCGAAGAAAGCACGCTCACCGGCGTGCTCGAACGCATCATCTTCTTCAACGACGAGAATTTCTTCACCATCGGAGAGCTCTGCGACGAGGCGACGCGCGAGACCGTCGTCGTCACGGGAGCGCTCCCGTCCGTCCAGTGCGGCGAGACGCTCGAGCTGCGCGGCTCCTGGGTGAGCCACCCGACGCACGGACGGCAGTTCCGCATCGCCTCGTTCACGTCGAAGCTGCCTTCGAGCGTGCACGGCATACGCAAATTCCTCGGCGGCGGGCTCGTGCGCGGGATCGGCAAGACCTACGCCGCGCGCATCGTGGACCGCTTCGGAGCGGACACGCTCCGCGTCATTTCCGAAGAATCCGCGCGCCTGCGCGAAATCCCCGGAATCGGCGCGCAGCGCGTCCGCGCCATCAAGGAATCCTGGGACGAGCAGTTCGCCCTGCGCGAAGTGATGATCTTTCTCCAGACCTACGGCGTCACGACCTCGCAGTGTCTCCGCATCGTCAAGGCCTACGGCGCCGACGCCAAGAAGACGCTGAAGGAAAATCCCTATCGCCTCGCGCAGGACATCGACGGAATCGCGTTTCCGACCGCCGACAAGATCGCGACGAATCTCGGACTGCCGACCGAGGGCGCGCAGCGCGTCGAGGCGGGGCTCGTCTACGCGATGCAGCTCGCCGAGTCCGAAGGGCACACCGCGTTCCCGCGGGAGGAACTCGTCGCGAAGGCGGCGGAGCTGCTCGGAGTCGATCCCGGACTGCCCGCCGCGCTCGTCGGGAAAATGCTCGAGAGCGGACGTCTCGTCTTCGCGGACGCCGTGCAGTATCGCCGCGAGGAGGACGGCTCGTTCGCGCGCGAGACCGTGCGCCTGGTGCAGAAGCGCGACTTCGCGAACGCCGAGCGCGAAATCGCCGCGCGCGTCGCCGCGATTTCGGGAACGCCGGGGCGCCTGCCGCCGATTCTCGTGGACCGCGCCGTCGAGTGGGCGCAGGCGAAGGCGGGCTTCGCGTTCGCGGAAGAGCAGGCTGCGGCCGTCCGCGCCGCGCTTTCCGAGAAGATTTCCGTCGTCACGGGCGGACCCGGCACGGGCAAGACCACGATTCTGCGCGCGCTCTGCGCCGTGCTCCGCGCGAAAAAGGCGCGCGTCACGCTCGCCGCGCCGACCGGGCGCGCCGCCCAGCGCATGAGCGAGGCCGCCGGCGTTCCCGCGGGAACGATTCACCGCCTGCTCAAGCCGGAGCCGCTGCTCGGCGGGTTCGCCTTCAATGAAAAAAATCCGCTGCCGACGGATTTCGTCGTCGTGGACGAGGCCTCGATGCTCGACACGAAGCTCGCTTCCGCGCTTTTCCGCGCCGTTCCCGCCGAGGCGCATCTCGTGCTCGTGGGCGACGTGAACCAGCTGCCGAGCGTCGGCGCCGGCAACGTGCTGAACGACGTCATCCGCAGCCGCCGCGTCGCCGTGACGAAGCTCAGCGCCGTGTTCCGCCAGGGCCGGCGCAGCGGAATCGTCACGACCGCGCACGCCGTTCTGCAGGGCGACGGGCACGTGCCGCAGCCGATCGTCGAAAGCGTCTTCGACTTCGATCCCGAGAGCGACATTCATTTCATCCGCGCGACGGGCGCGGAAGACTGCGTGAACAAGACCATCGCGCTCGCGACGCGCGCGGTTCCGAAGATTCTCGGCGTCCGCTCCGCGGAGGAGATTCAGGTGCTCGTGCCGATGCACCGCGGGAACGCGGGCGTGCAGAACTTCAACGCGGAGCTGCAGAAGGCGTTCCGCGTCTCCGCCTCCGCTCCGAGCGTTCCCGCGCCCGGCGGGATGCGTTTCGCCCTCGGCGACAAGGTGCTCCAGAACCGCAACAACTACGAAAAGAACGTGTTCAACGGCGACCTCGGGCGCGTCGTCGACGTCTCGCCCGAGGCGGGAACGCTCTCCGTGCAGTTCGCCGACGTGCGCGCGGACTACGAGCGCGGCGAGCTCTCCGAGCTCCAGCTCGCCTACGCGATCACGATTCACAAGTCGCAGGGCTCGGAATTTCCCGTCGTGATCGTTCCGCTCGTCAAGGCGCACTACATGATGCTCAAGCGCAATCTGCTCTACACGGCGATCACGCGCGGGCGGAGGAAGGTCTTCATCGTCGGCGAGCCCGCCGCTTATTCCCTCGCCGTGCGCAACGCCGATTCCGCCCGCCGCTGGACCGGCCTTCCCGCGAGGCTGGCGGGAGCGTCGGCAATGGACAACGGATAATGAATAACGAATAGTTCTCACCGAGGTTTTTGAAACACGGATGAAACGGATGGAAACAGATTTCGCGCGAAGCGCGTAAGGTACGCGCGATTCCCATCGCGCGGCTCTTTCCCTTCAAAGGATCTGTTCCTCTCATCTCTAAGCCCTAAGCTCTCCTCGTTTTTCTGCCAGAGCAAAAACTTTGAACACGCAATTATTCACCATCCGTTATCCACTATCCATTACCCTATTCCCATCGCGCGGCTCTTTCCCTTCAAAGGATTTGTTCCTCTAAGCTCTCACCCCTCAGCTCTCCTCATTTTTTTGCCTGAGCAAAAACTTTGAACACGCAATTATTCACTGTCCGCTATCCGTTATCCATTGTTCCCGTTCCTCTCACCTCTCTTCTTTCGTCAAAGCGGCGTCCCGCCGATTCTCTTTGACCGCGGGGCGCGAATCTCTAACCTTTCCGGGGCATGGAACTTTTCGTTTACGGCAGAGAGGCGGTCGCCGCCTGTGCGAAGCTGCGTCCGGCGGCGCTGCGCGAAATCCGCGTCGTCGATGGCGGGGACGCGGACGCCGAATTTCCCGTTCCCGTGAAGCGCGTTCCCGCCGACGAGCTCGAGCGGCTCGCGGGAACGCCCTCGCACGGCGGAATCGTCGCGCGCACGGAGCGTCCGGAGCCCGCGCAGGTGCGCCCCGCGATGCGCGACGAGTGGCATGCGGCGGGCGAGCGCGTGCTGTTCCTCGACGGAATCACGGACGCGGATCAGCTCGCGGCGATCATGCGCCTCGCCGTGATCTGCGGCGTGTCGCGCCTGATCGCGGACGAGCGCGCGTGCGTTCCCGCGCTCTGTTCGCCGCGCGCGTGGAGCCTGAGCGGCGGCGCCGCGGAATCGCTGAAGATCTACCGCACGGAATCCATGCCGGGCATGGTGCGCATGATGGGCGAAAAGTTCTTCGTGGTCGGATTCGTGCGCGAGGGCGGGCGTCGCCTCGATTACGCCAAGGCGCCCGTTTTCCCGGGGAGGACGACGGCGCTTTATCTGAGCGCCGACGCGAACGGCGTTCCCGCGCCGATGATTTCGCGCTGCGGGCATCTTCTTCACGTGCCCGAGCCGGAGGGCTGCCCGCTCCGCTTCACGCCCGCCGATTTCGCCGCGCTCGCGCTGCCGTGGTTCGCAGCGAAGCGGAAATCGGGGAAGTGAGGCGAGGGCCGGGCGGAACCGTTTCCCGCCCGCCGTCCAATTTGAACGTTGCGCCGTTTCCGCCTCCGCCGTAGATTTTCCGGCATGTCAACCGTCGCCGTATCCGAACTGAAAACGTTCCCGCCGTCCAACTGTTTTTCCGGCGTGTTCGTTCTGAAGAAAATCGCCACGCGCACGGCGAAGAACGGTTCTCCGTTCTTCATGCTCGATTTGGGCGACCGCACGGGAACGTTCTCCTGCACGGTGTTTTCGGACAGCCCGGTCGCGGGAACGCTGCGCGGAATGACGGACGGCGTCGTCGTCCGCGTCGAGGGCGTCACGGGAACGTATCAGGGGCGGTTTTCTCCGAAGCTCGACGATCTCGTCGCCGTGAGCGACGAGGAGATCGAGCGCGAGGGGCTCGCGGAAACGCTCGTCGAGGTGTCTCCGGAAAATTTCGACGCGCTCTGCGCGGAGCTCGAAGGGCACATCGAGGCGATTCCGGACGAAGGGCTGCGGCGGACGGTGCGCGCCGCGCTCGACGAGTCCGGCGACGTCTTCAGGAATTCCCCGGCCGCGATTTCGATGCACCACGCGTATCGGCATGGGCTGCTCGAACATTCCTGCCGGCTCGCCCGCGCCGCGCGGGCGCTGCTGCCGCTTTACCCGGAAGTCGATCCCAGCCTCGCGATCGCGGGAACGTTGCTGCATGACATCGGGAAGACGATCGAATACACGCAGGGGCTGGCGACGCGCAAGACGCGCGCGGGCGTGCTGCAGGGACACGTCGTGCTCGGCTACCGCTGCGTGCGCAAGCACGGGCTGAAGTGTCATCTGCCGCCGGAGATTCTGGAGCGGCTGGAACACGTCGTGCTGAGCCATCAGGGCGAGCTGGAATGGGGCGCCGCGGTGCTCGCCGCCACGCCGGAGGCGGTGTTCGTGTCGATGATCGACAATCTCGACGCGAAGATGGGCATGGTGCAGGCGGCTCTGCGCAACACGGCGGGAACGGACGAGTTTTCGGAATTTTTCCCCGGGCTGAAGTCGTCCGTGCTCGTCACTCCGCCGTTCCCGGCGAAGAACGCCTGACGCGCGTGCGTTCCCGCGCCGCGGGAACGCTTCGGGCAACCGTTTTCCCCGCGCGCGAAAACGAACTTTTACGGAAAGTCTGAACAAAATGAACAAAGCTGTGAGGAAAATGTTTTTCCGAATCGTTCTCGCCGCGCTCGCGGCGGAAATTTCTTTCTGCGGGAGCGCCTTGGCGATTCCGCGTCCGGCGAATCACACCGTGTTCGCGGAGCTTCCGCCGCTTCTGAAGATCGACGCGCCCGAAGATTCGGCGGCGGTTCCGCCGCTCGCGCTCGAACCGTCCGCGCATTTCGACACGAAGAAGATTCCCGAGAGTTCCGCGCTCGCCAGAAGCGCGAAGTTCCCGAACACGTATTGGACGCTTTCCGACAGCGACTGCCCGCCGGTCGTCTTCGCCGTCCGCGAATCGGGCGAAATCGTCATGCCCGCCGCGGCGCGGGAAGGCTACGCGGGAATTCGGCTCACGGGAACGCGCAATCTGGACTGGGAATGCCTTACGCTTGACGAACGCGGAAACCTCATCATCGGCGACGTGGGCAACAATCTCAGCAACCGCCGCAATCTGTGCTTCTATCTCGTTCCCGAACCCTCGCCCGCGAAGGACGTCGTCACGCCGCAGCGCAGGAAAGTGTCGTTCTACTACCCGACGCAGAACGAGTTTCCCGCCGCATCGCGCAACTACGACTGCGAATCGTGCTTCGCGCTGAACGGGCAGATCTACTTCTTCACGAAACATTGGTCGGACACGGAAACCGTGCTCTGGCGCGTCGATCCCGCGATCGAGACCTACCAGGCCGCGGTGCCCGTGGCGCGCTTCGACGCGCGCGGAATGGTGACCGACGCCGCGCTCTCGCCCGCGCGCCGCAGGCTCGCCGTGCTGACGTATCACTGCGTCTGGGTGTTCGACCTGCCCGAGGCGGACGCGTCCGGAAAAATCGACGAGACGCGCTTTTTCACGCACGCTCCCGCGCGGTTTCGGCGGCTCGCTCCGCCGAAGGATTTCTGGCAGATCGAGGGAATTTCCTTCATCGACGAGAATACGCTGCTCCTCTCTTCCGAGCAGGGCGCGCTCTTCCGTGTTCCCGTGGGCGAACTGCGCGCGAGGAACGGCTGACGGCGCGGAAGAGAAGGAAGGAGGGAAAAATGAAACACAACGGAAGAAAACAGATTTCGTTCATCATCGCGTGGTTTTCTCCTTCAAGGGACTTGTTTCTCTCATCTCTCACCCCTCAGCTCTCCTCATTCTTTTGCCTAAGCAAAAACCTTGAACACTAAATTATTCACTATCCATTGTCCGTTCTCCGTTGTTTTTCTGATTCGCCTATGAGGGGCGGGCGGGCTTAAACTCTGCGCCCATGCAGACGATTTTTGTTTCGGGAAACGACACGGACGCCGGAAAGACGCACGT
>JBJEVP010000103.1:0-2777 GCA_051884475.1 Candidatus Spyradosoma sp. | reverse complement strand
TGAAGCCGAAGAAAATCATCAAAAGAGCAACGATTTTTATGCAGTTATACTATTGATAAATCTGCAGTTTCACTGCATATTTATCATCAGTCGAAGGAGTTTTCATGCCGCAGTATTACGAGAGAAGTTTGGAGAAAGTCATCGCCGAGACCTCGGACGCGTTTCGCATCGTCCTCGTCACGGGACCGCGACAAGTCGGAAAAACGAGCGTTTTCGAGCGCTGCTGCGCGGGAACGTCGCGCCGCCGCGTCACGTTGGACGAACCGGCCGCGCGCGCGCTCGCGAAAAACGATCCGGCTCTTTTCCTGCAGACGTTTCCGCCGCCGCTGCTGATCGACGAAGTGCAGAACGCTCCCGAGCTTTTCCCGCACCTGAAAATGGCGGTCGATCGCGCGAAGACGAACGGACAGTTTTGGCTGACGGGATCTCAGGCGTTTCCGCTGATGAAGCACGTTTCGGAAAGCCTCGCGGGACGCGTCTGCGTTCTGCCGATGCAGGGTTTGTCGCAGGCGGAGCGGCTCGGCGTTCCCGCGCGCGGCGAGTTTCTCCCGTCGGCGGCGTTGCGTCCGTATGCGGAAGCGCCGACGGCGGCGCAGCTTTTTTCCGAAATTCACCGCGGAGCGTTCCCGCAGATGTGGGCGGAAAAAAAGACGTCGTGGGCTCGGTTTTACTCCTCGTACGTGAACACTTATCTCGAACGCGACGTGCGGCAGATCATTTCGCTCACGAAAGAGCTCAGCTTCAGCACGTTTCTGCGCGTTCTGGCGGCGCGCTGCGGACAGATGCTCAATTTTTCGGAAATGGCGCGCGACGTCGGCGTTTCGCTCAATACCGTCAAAGAATGGGTTTCCGTGCTGCGGACGTCGGGGCTGATCTTCCTGCTCGAGCCGTATTTCAGCAATCTGACGAAGCGCGCCGTGAAGACGCCGAAAGTTTATTTTTTCGATACGGGGCTGGTGGCCTATCTGACAGGGCAGAGCACGCCCGAAGCGCTGATGGACGGACCGATGCGCGGCGCGATTTTCGAGACCTACGTGATTTCCGAAATCCTGAAAAGCTACATGCACGCGGGCGTCACGGCGAATTTTTATTGTTACCGGGACACGACCGGGCGGGAAATCGACCTGCTGATTGAACGTGACGGCAAACTGCATCCGGTGGAAGTGAAGCTCTCGGCGACCCCGTCGGCGGAAGACGCGCGGCATTTTTCCGTTCTGCGGAAAATCGGCGTCAAGACGGGCGCGGGCGCCGTCGTCTGTCTGCGCGACGAAGCGATTCCGCTGTGCCGCGACGTGATCGCGGCTCCGATTCGGTGCATCTGACGCAATCGGACTGATGATAAATCTGCACCGTCGCTGCAGATTTATCATCAGTCGCGGGAGCGCGCGCGGCGAAAATCCGCCCGCGGGAGCCCGTCCGTTTTCCGAGGAAAACTCCCTTACGTGACGCCGAGTCTGCAGCGGCTTAGGGGGACGAGCGCGGTCGAGTCCGGAGGCGCGGACGGCGTTCCCGCGAGATTCGGCGGAGGCGGCTCGGGCGCGGGGCGTTCCCGCGGGCCGGCGAGAGGCGCGCCCTCCGCCGGGCGCGTTCCCGCGTCTTCCGCCGGCTCGGGCGCGGCGGGCGGGGGCGTTTTCTCGGGAGCGAAAAGCACGCCGCAGACGCATTCCCCGCTCCAGAAACGCGCGGCGGCCTCGTGCGTGACGCCGCGCATGGACAGGTAGCGCGTGCGCAGCAGGCGCAGCGAGCCGTGTCCCATTTCGCATTGGAGCCGCGTGAGATTGCGGAAAAATTTCAGATGGTAGCTCGCGAACGTGTGCCGCAGCACGTCCTGCCGCCAGGGATTTTTCGACGTGAGCCAGCCGGCGTTTCTGCGGATGTGCTTCCATTTGCGGCGCCAGTTCGGCGGGCAGATCAGCCCGGTGCGCTCGGAGCCGCGGCGCAGGAGGAGGATTTTTTTCAGAATCGGCAGAAGGTTCACGTGGCGGCAGCCGCCGGTCTTGCTGTGCGTGGGCGCGATCGAGACGACGTTTTCCTCCCAATCGACGTCGCGCCAGCGCAGGCGCTCGACCTCGCGCGGGCGGATTCCGGCGAAGAGCATCAGCGCGATCGCGGGAACGCAGTCGTCGAGCCCGAGCCGAGTCGCCGAGCGGAACAGCGCGGAGATTTCCGGCGGCGTCAGCGGGGCGATTTCGCGTTCGCGCACGCAGGGCACGTCGGTTTTCGCGAGCGGGTTTTCGTCCATCCAGCCGTGGCGGACGCAGTAGCCGAAAAACGCGTGCAGCACGGAATAGGCGTTGAGGCGCTGGCGCGGCGTGCGGAAGGCGCGCGGGAACACGAGCTCGCCGAACTTCGGGCCGAAGGAGTGCATTTTCTTCGCGCGCAGCGAGGGATCGCGGCGGACGAGCTTGCGGAACACGCAGAGGTAGTCGTAGCGCGTGCGTTCCCGCAGGTGGGATTTCGCGAGGAGGTAGCGCTCGAAGGCGACGGCGAAGGTCGGCGTGCGCCTCCGCTGCGCGAGCGCGTCGAGCCCGGCCTCGAAAATTTTTCGCAGTCGGCTGAATTTGCGCGTGCGTCCGGTCCGGCAGAGTTCGCGCACGAACCGCGCGGCGTCGAGCACGTCGGCGTCGCCGCATTCCCGCAGCGTCTGTTCGGCGCAGAGCGCCCGCGCGAGCAGATCTTCGGAAACGCGAATTTTGAAGTCTTCGATATCCATAGATCCGCTAATTTAACGCGTTTTCGGCGGAAAGTCCCCCGAATGGGAAATTCGGTATGCTTCG
>JBJEVP010000102.1:0-11127 GCA_051884475.1 Candidatus Spyradosoma sp. | reverse complement strand
GAAAGTGGCTGTAGTTCCTTTCGATGATTTTCGAGACGAACGCAACTCCAACAAAGCCATGATGTATCTGATTCCTCTTTGGCCGTTCGGGTACATTGACTACGAACGAGTCGACGCCGCCGCAGGCTATTTGACGCTCGGACAATACATCTGCACGCCAAGCGAAGATTTACCCAAAGCGACAGCGACGAGCTTAAGGCGCTCCGGACTTTTCTCTGACGCGTTCTTCACGATGGGCGGCGAAAAGGACCGCGCGGATCTGATTCTTACGGGAGAAATCTTCTCCATGAAATATTCGGGCACGATGTACTCCTACGGACTTTCTATTTTTGGACCGTATCTTTGGGTTTTCGGAGCCCCCGCCGGGAAATCGCACAATATGATAGACTTCTCGCTTCACCTGAAAAATCACTCGGGTGAAGAAGTCTGGTCATGGAATTCATACAAACGTAAACACAGCATCACACAAGGACTCTACTACAATCTTGGCAAAGACTGCATCGGATTTTCCCGCCTCTATCAGGAAGCGATGAATGCAGCCCTCAGAGATCTGGAAAAGACGATTCGCGCTAATCCGAAGCGCTTCAACTAGCGGCTTCGCAAAAACCGCTCAGGCGCGATAATCGTTCTCCGACTTTCGCGTTTTTTGATTGTCGTTCCAGACACTCCGTCCCGGAAAACGCGAACAGGCAGATTTCAAAAATACCGCCTCTTGATGTCAGTCTTTCGCGGGGCGGAGGTCGAAAAAATCGATGCGGGTCGTGTCGCCGGAGGCGTCGAAGAGCGTGACGGACTTGAGCGAAGTTTCGTCCGCGCGCATTTCGATTTTTCTGACGAACTCCGAGAGCGGTCCCTTTTTCGGCACGAGAGTCCAGAGCGCGGCGGATTCGCGTTCCCGCGAGATTTCGAAAATCTCCGAGAGCGCCGCTTCGTCTCCGGAGAACGCGGCGTCGAAAATCGCGTAGAGCGTCCGCATGAGCGGCGCGGCGGATTCGGGCAACGGAGTCTTCTCGTTCCCGCGCAGCTGAAACGCGCCCTGCGGCGTGAGCAGGAATCCGAACTCCACGGGCTTGCGCGTGCGCCAGAAGAGTTCGCGGCTTTTCTTCACGCGGAAGTCGCCGGAGGACACGAGCGCGACGTCCATGTCGCGCAGCGTCTTCGTCTGGCGGAACGTTCCCGCGACGTCGTCGGCGGGGATTTCAGGCAACGCGGCCTCTGCGGGAACGGCGAGCGCCAGGCACAAAATCGAGAGGAAGAATCGAAATCTCATTTTTCTTCGACGAAGAGTTCTCGCATTTTGGAAAGCAGCGGCTCGGGCAACTGAAAAAGGCTTTCGCCGTCGGCGAGGCGCACCGCCATCTGCCGCGTGGTCGCCTTGCAGAGCGTTTTCCCGCTTTCGAGAGAAATCAGCCGATACCGGATGTCGAGGCAGTTTTCGCCGTAAATCAGTTCGGCGGTCGCGCGGACGCGTTCGTCGAAGCGCGCGGGAGCGACGTATTTCACTTCGAGCCTCACGACGGGAAACGCGAACCCGCGCGCCGCCATGTCGCCGTAGGTGAAGCCGATTTCGCGAAGCAGTTCGGCGCGGACCTGCTCGAAGTAGCGGACATAGTTTCCGTGCCAGACGACCTGCATGGAATCGACGTCCTGAAAGGGAACGCGAAAATCAAGATGTGCGGAAATCATTCGTTTGCTTTCGAAAAATGGTTTTTGAAAATCGGCAGGTGGCGGAAAAATACCGCAAGAAAGCTTTAAGACGTTTTGCCGAATCCGAACCCGAACTGCTCTCGTCGCCCGTCATTTGCCGTCTGCCGCTTTCTCTTTCGCCCGCGCTTTCTTCGGAGGAATCCGAAACAGACTTCCCAGAAAGAGCCTCGCGTGCAGCGCGGAAATCTTCACGTTGTCGGAGAACATGCGAAAATGCGAAACTCCGTTTTCGGGGTAGCGCACGCGCGTCGGCAGATTCCTCACGGGAACGCCCGCCCAGACCGCGCGGACGATGATTTCGATGTCCGCGCCCATGCGCTGGAAACGCATCCGCGGGAGCACGCCCAGCATCGCCGGCGAAAGCGGATAGACGCGGAAACCGCACATCGCGTCGCCCACGGCGCGGGAACGCGTTTCCAGCGCGACCCAGAAGTCCGTGATCTTTCGCCCCCATGTGCGGGAACGCGGAGCCGAGGCGTCGTACACGGGAACGCCGTTCACGAGCGCGTCGGGCGCGGCGCGGGCGGCGTCGAGAAAGCGCGGCACGTCGGAAACGTCGTGCTGACCGTCCGCGTCGATCTGCAGCGCGTGAGAAAAGCCGTTCTCGGCCGCCCACGCCAGCGCGGTCTTCACCGCCGCGCCCTTGCCTCGATTTTTCGCATGGCGCAGCAGAGAAAATCCTTCCCCGCGGCAGAACTCCGCCACCGCCGCGGCATCGGCGCTTCCGTCGTCCACGACGAGCACGGGAACGCCGCAGGCGCGCAGCGCGGGCGCGATTCCGCGGAACTGCGCGAGATGGTCGAAAAGCGGCACGGCGACGACGGGGCGAAACATCGTTCTCAATCCTCTCCTTTCAGCACGCCGGACGAGCACGTCGAGCCCGCCTTGGAGTAGGCGAACTTCACGTCGTTCCCGCTCCGTTCGAGCTCGAGCAGAACAGTTTCTCCGGGAAAAATCATCTGCGAGAACTTCAGCTTGAAAATCCGGCGCGGCGACGCGGACGCGCCGAGAAAACGTTTCGCGAAGACGCAGGCGAAATGCGTCTGCACGACGCCGGGCAAAATCGGAAATCCCGGAAAGTGCCCGCGGAAATAAATCGAGTCGGGCACGAAGGTCAGCTCCGCGCTCGCGGAATTCTCTCCGAGCCGCGGATTTTCCGTCACCGGCTCAGCGACGTCGTCTTCAAAAAACGACAGGAGATCCGCCCGGACGAATTTGCCCTGCGCGTTCGTCGGGATCTCGTGCACGACGCGGATCTTTTTCGGAAACGCGACAGAATCAATGCGCGGAGCGACGTCTTCACGCAGGCGGACGACGAACGCGCGTTTCGTGTTCTTCTTCAGAAAATCCCTGCCTTCGGCGGTAGGCGTCAGCAGCGCGCCGAGACGCGAAATTCCGCCCGCGAGCGCGAGCAGGTGCGCACGGGCGACGAACGGATGCTCCTCGAAGCGTGCCTCGATCTCCGGCAGCGAAACGCGCCGCTCCGCGATCTTCACGAGCCGATCGAGGCGTCCCCGCAACTCGAAGCTCCGCGCTCCCGCCCACGCGATCGCGTCCTGCATCAGAAACGGTTCCGCGCCGCAGAACGGCGAGGAAATCAGCGGGCGCCCGAGATCGTCCGTCTTCGCCTCGACGCACGGGAACAGTTCCCAAAGCGCGGCGTGTTCCCGCTGCCGCCGGGCGACGCCTCCCGCCTCCGTGCTCCCGAAGATCTCGTACGGAGAAACGCCGAAAATCTCCCGCGCGGCGGAGGCGGTCTCTTCGCGCAGCGCCGCGCCCGACGAAACGATCTTCGCGCATCCGCGCGGGAACGCGCACAGCTCGCGGCAGGCGGCGACCTTGTCGAGAAACGACGGCGTGGTGACCAGGAAAATCTCTTCCGCCGATCCCCGAAGCGCGGCGAGATCCTCGACGGTCCGCAGCGTTTCGGCGGACATGCGCAGCCCGGCGGTCAGCGGCACGAGGAAACGGTGAAGCATCCCGAGCATGTGATGCGCGGAAACGCTCGCGACGACGACCGGATTTCCTTGCGGGAACGACGCGTCGCGCAGATGAAAATCGACTTCCGCCGCGATCGTCCCGAACGCTTTCCGAATCAGTTTCGGCTCCGACGTGCTGCCCGACGTGAAGAACGAAACGGTGCGCCCGCGCAGCGGTCCGAAGCGGAAACCCGCCTCGGGAAACGCCTCCGGCGGAGGCGTCCGCGGGAACGCGCCGTCCTCCGAATCCGTCACGACGGGCAGTCCGAGCGCGCGCACGCGCTCACGCATGCCCTCGCGGAAATGCGGAGGAAGCACGACGTTCTTGCCCGCCGCGAGCAGCGCGAGAAACCACGTGCAGAAACGCGGAAAATCCTCCGAATACAAAACGAACTCCCGCTCGGCGCGCGCCGAGAAGACCGCCGCGCAGCGCGCGACGTTCCCGAGAAATTCCTCCTGCGGAACGACGTCCGCGCCGACGAGGAAAACCGGCGTTCCCGCGGGAAGCGGATCGTCCAGCAGGTTCAGGCATCCGCGCATCGCCGCGCCCTCCTGCGCACGAGAAATTCGCCCGCCGCCATCAGGCCGATGAGCGCATAGGAAATTCCTCCGTTGTAGATCGTCCACACGCTCAGCGGCAGAAATACGGTGACGAGCGAAACGAGCGTGTTCGCGCCCATGAAGATCGCCCACGCGAGCGTCGCCTTGCGCGTGTAGGCGCGCCCGGCCTCGTCGAGCTCATGCCCCATTTTTTCGGCGAAGATTTCGACGAGCGGCCTGCCGAAAAGCGAAGCGGCGAACGCGCACGCGACCGCCGCGTTCATCAGCACGGGATAAAGGCGGAGAAACACGGTCTCGTCCGTGAAGAACAGCGCGGCCGCCAGCCCCGCGCCGACGATCCAGAGCCGACGAAATCCCGAACCGAACGCCGTGACGCCCGCCGCGAAGACGAGCAGCAGCGGAAGCAGTTTCGGCTCAAGCCCGAGAAAAAGCGCTCCCGCGACCAGAAACGGATACGCGACGAACGCGGGAACGGCGAGCGCTCTGAAAAACCGGGACATCGGAGGCGGATTCGCCTTACTGCGCGGTGTCCGCCTTTTCGTTGACGAGCGCCTCGACCGCGCGGACGACGTCGCCGAGCGTGCGGATCTGCTTGAACGCTTCGGGATTCACTTTTTTGCCCGTGAACTGCTGCAGCCTCACGATGAGATCGACGGCGTCGATGCTGTCCAGATCCAGTTCCTCGAAAAGCTTCACGTCCATCGTGAGCTTTTCGCGCGGGCACTCGAAGTCCGCTTCAAGAATATCGCTGATTTTGTTGAGGATCTCTTCCTGGGTAATCATAAATTTTCGCCTTTCTGCGCGAAGATGTATTCGGCGAGCGCGGCGACGCTCGCGAAGTGCTTTTTGTTTTCGGCGCTTCCCGCCTGAAAAATCACGCCGAACTTCTTTTTCAGCGCCATGCCGAGCTCGAGCGCGTCGATGGAGTCGAGACCGAGCCCCGCGCCGAAGAGCGGCGCGTCCGTCTCGATGTCCTCGGGCGCGACGTCTTCCAGATCGAGCGAGGATATGATGAGCTTTTTGATTTCGTCCTGAAGTTCCGTTTTCGTCATGAGTACGGGATTAGTTTTGAGTGGGTGAAATCTACGCGGGAACGCAGGGCGTTGCGACGAAAAAAAATTTCCCGCGGGAACGAGCGCGAGGAGCGGAGTCATGCGTCCGTCAGCAGAAGCGCGCGGAGCGTTTCCGTCATGCGGACGGCGCCCGTGCGGCGCGGCTCGCCGTCCCGGCGGAAATCCGCGGGAACGAGCGGCGGAAGCGCGCGCAGAGTCCAGCGCGCGCGACGGTCGCCGACGTCGTGCCATGACTGATGTTTGCCCAAAATTCTCGGCTCTACGTCGATGCGCACGGGAACGAGCGGCGCGTCCGCAAGCAGCGCGAGCTGCGCCGCGCCCCGATGAAACGCGGACTTCACGCCGGGCACGGTGCGCGTGCCTTCGGGAAAGATCAGCACGTTGAAGCCGCGCGCGAGCAGTTCCTGCGCCTTCGGAAAAAATTCGCCCGGAGGCATGTCGTTGCCGAGATGCGCGATGCGCACGACGCGGCTCATGAACACGTTGCGCAGCAGCGCCCCCTTGACGACGCAGACCGGACGCGGCGTCCGCGAAAGCAGCAGCACGACGTCGATCAGCGACGGATGATTCGCGACGACGATCGCTCCGCGCGCGGATGAGAGCGCCGCGAAATTCTCCGTCCGCACCGAGATCAGCCGCAGCGCGACCATCAGCGCGACGAAGATCTTCCACAGCGCGCGGTTCAGCGCCACGGCCGCGCGCCGGCGAGGAATCTCCGGAAGCAGAAAAAGCAGAGGCAGGAGCGAGAGTCCGAAGCCGAAACTGCCCGCGCCGAACACGGCGAAGCAGAATCCGGCGAGCGCCGACCGGGCGCGTCTGATCATTGTCCGTTTCATGCGGCCGCCGCCGGGATTTTCCGCAGAGAAAGCGTGTTCCCGCGAAGCGTTTCCGCGGATCCGAAGAAAAATTTCAGCGCGTCCTCGAAGTCTGCGGGAGCGGCGTCCGGCGTTCCCGCGCTCATTTCAAAATCCCCGCCCGGAACGATTTCGAGCGCGAACGCGCCGACGGGCACGCGCTCCCGAAGCGCCGGCGCGTAGTGCTCCGGCACGGTTTCCTCCGCATAGACGAACAGCGCGGGAACGCGCATCAAAGCCGCTTCCAGCAGCCCCGCCTCGATCGTGTCTGCGCCCGCGGCGACCGCCGTGTAGGACGACGCGTCTTTCCGGATCAGCGAAAACAGCCCGGGCGTCGCGTTGTGCACGCTCAGACTGAATCCCGCCGGAGAGATTTCCCCTTCCTCCCGCAGCTGGCGCAGCAGACGAAACGTCTGCCGCCACTCGCCGAAGCGCGAAGCGAAGACCGTCGGACGCGGGGCGGCGGGTGCGACCGCGTTCAGCGCAAAGATTCCCGCCTTTTCGACGTCGCTCAGCTTGCGGCGGAGCAACGGCGGCACGAAACGGACGTCCGGAGCGGGCTCCGAAGCGGTCGGCGTCCACGACGCTTTCCCGCCGAGACTGAATCGTAAAGCTTTCATAGTTGAGAGGCGACGAATCTTGGGTTAACTTTCCCACCATATAAAACGAACCGGGCCTGTTTTACGACGACGAAATGAACCTTAAGACGCTGATCTTCTTTTCTTTGGGAACGCTCCTCTCGGGCTGCGCCGCGCCGACGTTCTCCGACGAGATATTTCTCGCCGACGGCGTCTCCGTCGCGCCGTTCCCGCCGGAGGATTTCTTCGGAGCCGTTCCCGCGGAAGGCGTCGTCGTCCCGCATCACATCGCCGCGACCTACGGGAACGATTCGTGGGAGGCGGACGGCGTGCTGAAGGTCACGCCCCGGCATCTGACTCTCGTCGCCTCCACGCCCGTGGGACGCCTCTTCACGCTGACCTGGAACCGCGACGACGGTTCCGCGACGCTCGAGCCGGGAGCGGCCGCTTCCGGACTCTCCTCTCTGAATCCGCGCTACCTGCTCCACGATCTGATCTTCATCTACGGAGACGTTCCCGCGCTGCGGAAAAATTTCCCGGAGCCCTGGGAGATTTCTTCGGACGAAAATTCGCGGACGCTCTCCCGCGCCGGGAAAAAAATCGCCGCCGCCGCCTATTCGCGCCCGGACGCCCCCACCGCCGGGAACGTCTCCTTCGAAAACTTCGCGCGGGGCTACCGCTACGAAATCACCCGATTCCAATGAACTTCACGCTCTCCGATCCGGGATTCGTCTGCGCGCTCGGCGTCGAGCCGAACGAGATTCTGACCCGCGCGCTCGCGGGCGACACGTCCGGAATGATCCGCGTTCCCGACGCCGTGTCCGGGAGAAATTTTCTCTTCGGACGCGTCCCCGGAGAGCTTCCCGGCACCGAAGATTCCGACGACGACTTCCGCTGCAACCGCCTGCTGCTCGCCGCGCTCGCGCAGATGCGCACGGAACTGGAGCGTCTTCGCGCGGCGCTCCCGCCGGAGCGCGTCGGCATCGTTCTCGGAGCGAGCAACACGGGCGTGGACGAGGCGCAGACCTGCGTTCACGCTTGGCTTGAGACGGGAGAGCGGCCCGCCGCGTTCCGTTTCGAAATGCTCGAACTCGGCACGCCCGCGCTTTTTCTCAGGAAAGTCACCGGTTTCCGCGGCCCCGCGTTCGTGATCTCGACCGCGTGCTCCTCCGGCGCGAAGGCGTTCGCCGCGGCGCGGAGACTGCTGCTCGAGGACGTCTGCGACGCCGTGATCGTCGGCGGCGCGGACGGCTTCTGCCGTTTCGCGATAAACGGATTTCACGCTCTGCAGTCGCTCTCAGAAAACGCGCCGAACCCGATGAGCCGCAATCGCGACGGCATAGCGCTCGGCGAAGGCGCCGCGCTTTTCGTCATGGAGAAAAAGGAACGGGCCGAGCCCGGAGAGATCGCGCTGCTCGGCGTCGGCGAAACCTCCGACGCGCATCACCTGACCGCCCCGCATCCCGAAGGCGCGGGCGCGAAGGCGGCGATGCTCGCCGCGCTCGCGGACGCCGGACTCGCGCCCGAACAGATCGACTTCATCAACCTTCACGGCACGGGAACGCCGCAGAACGACGCCGCCGAGAGCCGCGCCGTGCACGAAGTCTTCGGCGGGAACGTGCCCTGCGCCTCGACGAAGCCGCTCACCGGGCACGCGCTCGGCGCGAGCGGCGCGATCGAAGCCGCGCTTTCCTGGCTGATGCTGCGACGCGGACGCGGGCTGATTCCGCACGTGTTCGACGGCGAGCGCGACGACGCGCTCCCGCGAATCCGGCTCGCGACGCGCGCCGACGCGGATGTCCCCCTGCGCCGTGTGCTGAGCAGCTCTTTCGCCTTCGGCGGCAGCAACGCCGCCGTGATTCTCGGAAAACTCTGAACGAAAGAGACCGATGGCAGACGACAAGAAATTTCCTCCTCCGGAAGAACTTCTCCCGCACAAGCCGCCGATGGTGCTCGTCGAGCGCGTCCTTTCCTGCGACTTCGAAAACCGCGTCGTCGAAACCGAAATCCTCGTTTCCGAGAAAAGCCTCTTCTTCGATTCGGCGCTCGGCGGCGTTCCCGCCTACGCCGTCGTGGAATATTTCGCGCAGAGCATCGGCTGCTTCGCGGGACTCTACGATCTTTCTCAAAATCCGCCGAAAAACCCGGGAATCGGCTTCGTGCTCGGCACGCGCAGATTCGATTCCGCCGTTCCCGCGCTCGCTCCCGGACGCTGGCGCGTCCGCGCGCACGAACTTTTCTTCGACTCCGAAATCGCTTCGTTCGACTGCGCGCTGCTTGACTCGACGGGAGCGACGCTCTGCTCCGCGGTTCTGAACGCTTACCGTCCCGTGAACCTCGAACAGTTCAAAGCGGACATGAAAAAAGCCCTCTCATGACAAAAACCGTTCTCATCACCGGCGCAAGCCGAGGCATAGGCAAAGCGATCGCGCTTTACCTCGCTCCTCTCGGCTACGACCTCGCCCTTACCTACAACCGCGATTCCGCCGCCGCGGAAGCGACCGCCGCGGAAATCCGCTCTTCCGGCGGGAACGCCCGCTTCTTCCGCCTCGACGTCGCCGACCGCGCCGCCTGCGAAAAAATCCTCTCCGCCGACGTCGCCGCGCACGGCCCGTATTACGGCGTCGTCTGCAACGCGGGAATCACCCGCGACGCGCCGTTCCCGCTGCTCGACGGCGACGCCTGGGACGACGTTCTGCGCACCGACCTCGACGGCGTCTATAACGTGCTGCGGCCGACGGTCATGCCGATGATTTCCGCGCGCGTGCCCGGCAGAATCATCACGCTTTCCTCCGTCTCCGGCGTCATCGGAAACCGCGGACAATTCAACTACAGCGCGGCGAAGGCCGGCGTCATCGGCGCGACCAAGGCGCTCGCTCTCGAACTCGCCAAGCGGAAAATCACCGTCAACTGCATCGCGCCCGGAGTCATCGAAACCGACATGACCAAAGACCTTCCCGAAGACGAAGTGAAGAAAATGATCCCCGCTCGCCGCTTCGGCACGGGACGTGAAGTCGCGAGCCTCGTCGCTTATCTTCTGAGCGAGGACGCGGGCTACATCACGCGCCAAGTCATTTCCGTGAACGGAGGGCTGTTCTGATGAGAAGGGTCGTCGTCACGGGAATGGGCGTCGTCAGCGCGCTGGGAACGGGCGTTCCCGCGTTTCGTGAACGCCTGCACGTTCCCGAAAACGCCGTGCGCTTTCTGCCGGAACTGGAAAAATACCGCGGGCTGAACTCGCACCTCGGCGCGCCCGTGCAGGGCTTCACGACGCCGCCGCATTTCACCCGAAAAGTCACGCGCACGATGGGACCCGTCTCCATCATGGCGGTCGTCTCGGCGGAAGAGGCGCTCGCGCAGGCGGGCCTGCTCGGCGATCCCGTGCTCCAGAGCGGGCGCGCGGGCATCGCGTACGGCTCCTCCTCCGGCTCCATCGAACCGATCGCGGATTTCTACTCCATGGTCGCTACGAACGAGGTGAAGCGCATCACGTCCTCGACCTACATCAAAATCATGTCGCAGACCTGCGCCGTGAACATGTCGCTCCACTTCAAGACCATCGGCAGACTCTATCCCACGGGAACGGCCTGCACCTCCGGAAGTCTCGCGATCGGGCAGGCCTACGAGGCGATCCGCTACGGACTGCAGGACGTCATGATCGCCGGCGGCGCGGAAGAATTTTCGCCCACGCAGGTCGCCGTCTTCGACACGCTCTACGCCACGAGCACGCGCAACGACGCGCCCGCGCTCACGCCCGCGCCGTTCGACAAAAACCGCGACGGGCTCGTCATCGGCGAAGGCGCGGGAACGCTCGTGCTCGAGGAATACGAACGCGCCAAGGCGCGCGGCGCGGAAATCCTCGCCGAAATCGTCGGCTTCGGCTCGAACACCGACGGCGTCCACATCACGCAGCCGTCTCCGCGCACGATGGCGATCGCGCTCGAACTCGCGCTCGCCGACGCCGGCGTTCCCGCGGAAAAAATCGGCTACGTCAACGCACACGGCACCGCGACGCAGCACGGAGACGTCGCGGAATCCGCGGCGACGCTCGCGGTGATCGGAGCCAAGACGCCGATCAGCACCCTGAAAAGCTACGTCGGGCACACGCTCGGAGCCTGCGGCGGGATCGAGGCGATCGCCTCCATTCTCATGCAGCGCGAAAAATGGTTCCTGCCCAACCTCAACCTTCGGGAAGTCGATCCCGCCTGCGCCCCCCTCGATTACATCCGAGGCAACGGCCGAGAGCTTTCCGCCGAATACGTCATGAGCAACAACTTCGCTTTCGGCGGCATCAACACCTCCCTCATCTTCCGCCGAATCTGAAGCAAATTCCCGCCATGAAAAAAGCCGTCCCCGCATCCGGGAACGGCTTTTT
>JBJEVP010000101.1:0-2834 GCA_051884475.1 Candidatus Spyradosoma sp. | reverse complement strand
GGCTCGTCGCGCTCGCGCGGCGGACGCTTCCCGCGGACTTCGGCAAGGCCGCCGCGAAAGACGAAAAAGCCTGACCCCTTACACCCTACACCTTCCACCTTACACCTTCCACCTTCCACCTTACACCCTACACCTTCCACTTTCCCGCGCTCGTTTTCTTCCGATGAACATTCACGAAAAATTCCTGGCGCTCCCGCAGAGCGCGCGGCTCGGCAACGGCGTCGAGACGCATTTCCGCCGGACGCTCCCGTCCGGACTGCTCTCCGTGCAGGTCTGGGTGAAGACGGGCAGCATTCACGAAGGCGAGTTCCTCGGCGGCGGGCTCTCGCACTATCTCGAACACATGGTGTTCAAGGGCACGGAAAAATTCTCCGCCGAAGAAATCACGGCGCGCGTGCAGGCGGTCGGCGGCAATCTCAACGCCTACACCACGTTCACGCGCACCGTCTATCACGCGGACGTTCCCGCGGAAGCCGCCGAAACCGCGTTCGAGACGCTCGCCCAGCTCACGCTGAAGCCGCGGCTCGACGCGCTCGACGCCGCCCGCGAAAAGGACGTCATTCTGCGCGAAATCGACATGAGCCTCGACGACCCCGACTCGCGCCTCTCCGACGCCACGCTCGCCGAAGCCTTCCGCGTGCATCCCTTCCGCGTTCCCGTCATCGGGCACAAGAACGTGTTTTCCGCGATGAGCGACCGCGAGCTTCGCGCGTATTTCGAAAAAAGATACGTTCCCGAGAACGTCGCGATCGTCGTCGCGGGCGACGCGGACGCGGAGACGATCTTCGCGCTCGCGGAAAAGCACTTCGGCGACGCGGCGGAAAAGCCCGCGCCGCAGGTCTTCGTTCCCGCCGAACCGCCGCAGCTCGCGCCGCGCGAAATCACGCTGCGCGGCGACGTCAACGTCCTGCGCGGGAACATGCTCTGGAAGATTCCTCACGTCGCGCACGAGGACGCTCCCGCGCTCTCCGTGCTTTCCTCGCTGCTCGGCAAGGGCGATTCCGCCCTGCTCTGGCGCGAGCTTCACGACGAAAAAGGGCTCGCGCACGCGCTCGACGTCTCCGCGTGGATGCCGCGAGGCGGCGGGCTTTTCTGGATCGCCTATGCGGCGGATACGGGCCGGCGCGAAGCGGTCGAATCCGCGATCCGCGAATCGCTCGCGGCGGTCGCCCGCGACGGAGTGCCGCCCGCGCTCCTGCGCAAGGTCGCCCGGCAGTCCGTCTCCGCGCTCGTCGATTCGCTCGGCACGGCGGCGTCCTCGGCGACCCGGCTCGGCACGGAATGCGTCGAACTCGGCGACCCGGGAGCGACCGGAATTTTTCTCCGCAGAATCGAGGCGCTCACGCCGGAGGACATCCGCCGCGTCGCGCAGAAATATTTCCGCGAGGAAACGCTGACGCGCTCCGCGTTCGAAAAGACGCTCCCGCGCGGGAAGACGTCCGTCGCGGCGAAGCGCACGGCGGCGAAACGCGAGGCGTTCCCGCCGTTCGAGGAGCTGCGGCTGTCTTCGGGCGTCCGCGTGCTGCTCCAGCCCGAACCCTCGTTGCCGAAAGTCCGCCTGCGCGCGGCGATGCTCGGCGGGAACGCGTTCGAGACGGACGCCGCGCGCGGCGCGAGCGCCCTGCTCTCCACGATGCTCACGCTCGACGCGGGAACGCTGACCGCCGCGCAGATCGCCGAAAAGATCGAGGCGCTCGGCGGGAGCTTCGACGAAGTCTCCGGCAACAACACGCTCGCGCTCACGGCGGAGACGCTCGGCGGCGACGAGCGCGTCGCCTGCGAAATCCTCTCCGAGGCGCTCGGCGACCCGCGTTTTTCCGAAAAGAACTTCGCGCGGGAACGCGCCACGCAGCTCGCCGCCCTGCGCAGCGAGTTCGACGAAATCGAGAACTTCGCGCGCATCGCCCTGCGGCGGGAATTTTTCGGCGGGCATCCGCTCGCCTTCCACAACTTCGGAACGGAGGAATCGCTCGAAGCCCTCTCCCTCGCGGACGTCGAGCGCCTGCGGGAACGCCTCGTCGTGCCCGAGAACATCGTCGTCTCGGCCTCCGGGGCGTTCGACCGCGACGCGCTCGCGGCGACGCTTGAAGAACTTTTTTCCGCGAAGCGTCTCCGCGGACGTTCCTCGGAGGATTTTTCCCGCAATTTCGAAAAATGCGCTCCGCGCCCGGCGCGGGAGCTCGAAATCGCCGCGCCCGTTCCCTCGGAGCAGGCCATCGTCCAGCTCGCGTTCCCGGACACGGGCTTCCGCGACGAACGCTTCCGCGTCGGAATGCTCATCGAGGAGCTGCTCAGCGGAATGTCGAGCCGGCTCTTCCTCGAAGTGCGCGAAAAGCGCGGACTCGCCTACTTCGTCGGCGCGAACCGCGTCGGCTCGCCCGAAACCGGCATGTTCCTGCTCTGCGCGGGAACGGAAAAGGGAAAGGAAAAAATCGTGCTCGAGGAAATGCGCAGAGAAATGCGTCGCCTGCGCGAAGGCCGGATTTCGGAAAGCGAACTGCTGGGCGCCAAGACCCGAATCTGCGTCGCCCGCCGCACTGCGAACCAGCGCGCCGCCGTGCGCTGCGCGAACGCCGCGCTGAACGCGCTCTACGGCCTTCCCGTGAACCGCGACGCCGAGCTCGAGGCGCGCCTCGGCGCGCTCACGGCGGACGACGTCGCGCGCTACGCCTGCGAGGTGCTTTCGCCGGACTTCGAGCTCGCGCTCATCGTGCGCTGAGAAAGAAAAGACGGAAAAACGGCGCCGAAAGGCGGTCGGAAATCTTCGGCGCCCCGACCGTCACAGCCGCACGGGAACGCCCGCCGCGCGCATCGCTTCCTTCGCCTCGCGGATC
>JBJEVP010000100.1:0-2862 GCA_051884475.1 Candidatus Spyradosoma sp. | reverse complement strand
ACTTCGCGCGGAGGGGGTAGATTTCCGCGAGGGAGCCGTAGCCGCCGACGCCGTCGAGGATGACGAGCTTCAGCGCGGTCGCCGTGCGCGGGGACGCGAACGCGATTTTCTTCAGCGCGCGCGAGGGATTTTCGTCCGCGAACTCGCCGACTTTCTCCCAGGCGCCGTCGCCGTTCTTCGCGAACAGCTCGGCGCGCTTCACGTTCCCGTTGTCGCCGCTCTGCCGCGGCAGGAAGGCGAAGCCCGAGAGCGCGGTCGGCTTCGCGAGCTCGACGACGATCTCGAACGGCGGCGCGTCGCGGGTCGGCTCGTAGCGGCTGTGCCAGTAGGTGTCCGCGTCCTCGTCGACGAGCGCGGAGGCGTCGCCGTCGGCGCCCTTGCCGTGTTCGCTGCAGGCGGAGACGCCGCGGATCTCGTCGGCGGGAACGGCGTCTTCCGTGCCGGGCTCGACGATGCGGGCAATCTTCAGCGAGGCGATTTCGACGTTGCCGCCCGCCGCGCCGACGGTTTCGAGCGGGAACACGAAGGTCGAATACTTATGCGATTCCGGGAACGCGTCGCGCACGGGCGAGCCGATTTCGACGCCGTCGGCGAAGAGCGTCAGCGTGCGGTTTTTCGCGACGAGCCGGAGCGCGACTTCGCGGTCCACGGGCAGCGCGTAGTCGAACGCGTAGCTCCACGTGTCGCGCGTGACGCCGACCTTGCCGTCCTGCGCGCGCACGGCGAGGAACGTTCCCGCCGGGCCGGAAAAGATCGTCTGAGCGCCGACGGATTCGCCGACGCGTTTCACGCGGAATTCCGCGACGTAGTCCGGCGCGAAGCCCGCGAAGCCGGTCGCGACGCTTTCGCCCGCGGGAACGGGCTCGGCGAGCTCGAACGCCGCTTCGCCCGCGGCGTTCTTCACGGAGTATTCCGGATTCGTCAGCGGCGGGAACGCGACGGCCTTGACCAGGCGCATGAAGTCGCGGTACGACGCGTCTTCGCCGGTGTTCCAGGTCTTTTCGGCGAAGACGGCGCAGCTTTTGCGGATGCGGTCGAAGAGGTCGAAATCCGTCAGCCCCATGTCGCGGCGGAACGAATTGTCGTTCCAGAGCGCCCACTGCGCGCCGAGCATTTTCGGCATGCCGGGAACGACGCCGACGAAGTCGAACGTGTGCGGGTGCCACATCTGCGAGTAGAGCCGGGAAAGGTTCAGCAGGTCGCCGTAGCCGCCGACGTTGCCGATGCCGTTGGGCACGACGTAGCTCGTCGCGTCCACGATGTTGACGAGGTCGAAGCCGTGCTCCAGCGCGAGATTCGGGTCCTGCCAGCCGAGATTCCACACGTCGATCTGCGCGCCCGCGCCGTCCACGGGCGTCTTGCCCTTCTTCACGGAAAGGCTGCCCCAGAGGCGCGGCGTGCGCCCGCGCGACTTCACGTATTTGAGCATCGCGTCGGCGAACGCGCGGTAGTCCTCGGCGTTCCCGTAATACTCGTCCGTGCCGATGTGCACGACGGCGTCGCGGAACACGGGCGGCTCGCCGTTCTTGCCCGGGAGCAGGTATTCGTCGAAGACGGACTGCACGAACGCGAGCGTCTCCTCGCGGAACGTCCTGCCCGAGGCGGGATCGAAGACGGCGTCGGACGCGTCGAGCATCGCCGTGCGCTCCACGTCGTGCGGCTTGGTGACGGCGCCGCGGTACATCAGCTCGGGGCGGACGCGGACGAAGCTCATCGCGTGCCCGGGAACGTCGAGCTCGGGAACGATGTTCACGCCGTAGAGCTTCGCCTCGTCCATGAGCGCGCCGAATTCCTTTTTCGTGTAGAAATGGTCGGGCGCGGTGAGCGGCGTGCCGTCCTTGCCGACGACGTCGGATTCGAGGCGGAACGCGGTCGGCGCGGCGGCGAGCACTTCGGCGGCCGCGGCGGATTTCTGCTCGGCGGAGGCGTCCTTGCCGTTCGGCGTCGCCGTGTATTCGTGCAGCCAGATGTAATTGTCGTTCAGGTGCAGCTGGAAGTCGTTCAGCTTGTAATAAGACATCGTGCGCATCACGTCGCGCACCGCCTTCAGCGACGCGGGCTTGCGGCCGACGTCGTACATGAAGCCGCGCAGCGGATACTGCGGGTAATCGACCGCGAAGCCGCACGGGAACGTGTTTTCATGCCGGCGGAAGACCTGCAGAATCGTGCGCGTGCCCCAGAACGCGCCGAGCGGATCCGAGGCGGCGACGACCAGCGCGTTTTTCACGGAAACGACGCCGTAGCCCTCCTTGCCGAGGAAGGCGAGCCCGGGATTCTCCGGAGCGACGAGGAGAACGATGTCCGTCTTGTCCGGACGCTCCTTGTCGAGCACCGGCACTTTGCGCCCGAAGATTTCGGAAAGCTCCGCCGCGAAAAGTTCCGCGCGTTCCCGCAGCGTGGGCTCGCCGACGTTCGCGACGGGCGCGGGAACGACGACCGCGAAATCTTCCGCGGGAACGAACGCGCCTTCGCCGCCGAACCATTCCTGCAGCGCGGGAACGACGGCGGGCTTGGCGTTGCGCGCCGCGACGGCGGGCGCCTTCGCGAAATTCGCGTCCACGGGAACGGCGACCTCGAACGTCGCCGTCTGCGCCGTCGCGCCGGAGGCGTCGCTCAGCGCGAACGTGAGCTTCGTCGTCTTGGGCGAAATCGGGCGGCGGATTTTCCCGTCGAACCCGACGAGCTGCTCGTAGGTCGTGCCGACGATCTTCGCGCTCACGCCCGCGGGAAGATTCCTGTAGGCGAGCGTCTCGCCGGAGAGGTCGAGATTGTTTTCCGGCGAAAACGCCTTCGCGAGTTCCTCGACGGAGACGGCGGGCGCGGCGGCGTCCTGCGCGTGCGCGGGAACGGCGCCGAAGGGAA
>JBJEVP010000099.1:0-11273 GCA_051884475.1 Candidatus Spyradosoma sp. | reverse complement strand
CGTTCGCGCTCGTCACCGTCGGCTGGGTCTTCTTCCGCGCCCCGACGATTCACGACGCGTTCGCCTTCTTCGAACGCATGCTCTTCTCGGGAACGCTGCTGACGAAACCGTTGGTCGAGATTTCCTCCGGGCGCTTTCCGTTGGTCTTTGTTCCCGTCCTCTTCCTTGTAGAATGGTTCGCGCGGCGGCGGGAACACGCGCTCGAGCGCGTTCCCGTGCGCAACGTCGTTCTGCGCTGGGCGGCGTATTTCGTTCTCGGCTGCGTCATTCTCCAATACGACGGAGGCGCGGAGCAGTTCATCTATTTCCAATTCTGAAAAAAAAGGTGTTCCCGTGAAAAGATTTCTTCTGAAAATTTCTCTTTTCTTCGCGCTCTCGGCGGCGGTTTTGTTCGTGCTTCCTTTGATTCGAGGTATTTCAGTTCGCACATTTCGTTACGACCTGAGTCAAGACGTGCGAACCTTGTTTATAGGAGATTCGCGCTTCGCGAATGGGGTGGATGATTCCATGATTCCGGGAACACGTAATGTTTCCGCCGATGCCGACAACTATCTCACGGCCTATTTGAGGATAAAATTTATTTTGGAAAATCCGAATTCCGTAAAAACGATTTTTATCGTCTTTTCGCCGGATATTATGGGATCGGAAGCGGATAGCCGGCTGTATGAAAAATGGTTGATGGCAGGTAAGGTTCCGCAATATTTTCCGCTTTATTCTTATGAGGAATGGCGTAGCTACGTTTCTTTCGACTCCGCGGAACTGTTGCATAACATCATGGGGCGCCCTTTTCGGGTTTTGGTCAACGCGTTCTCCCAAGAGATGTTCTGTTCGCAGCTTGGTGGATACAGAATCGCGCTCGGGAAAAATTTACGGGAAAGCATTACCACGGTAAGAGAACGGTTGAAAAAAACTCCCTCCGCCGCCTCTGCTCAACCCAAAAGATACGGGAATAAAGTTTCTAAAATCTATTTAGAAAAAATTCGAACGTATTGTAATGAACGCGGAATCCGTCTAATCGGGATTGCCGTTCCGAATTATCTCGCGAACGAAGTTTTCGATTTGAATTCATACAGAGAAACTCTTTCGAAAGACTATTCGGATTTGGAGGTCTGGGATTATCTCGAAATGAAATTGCCTGACGATTGCTGGCAGGACATCAACCACCTCAACCGCTGGGGCGCGGAGATCTTCTCGCGGGAACTGGCGGAGCGCATGAAGCGCGAAGGCATCGTTCCCGCCGACTCGTGAGCGCGGCTCCTGCCTGCGAAAACGCGTCACTCCGGCGGTCCCGGCGAAAGCGCCCGCGCGGGAAAAAAACGATTGCGGGAAGGCGGCGTTCCCGCGAAAATAGCCCGACCATGCGCAAAACTTTTCTTCTGTTCGCGTTGCCTTTTTCCGTTCTCGCGATGAGCGGATGCAATCCCGTGTCCTACTTCATGCTGTATCAGTATTCGTCGTCGGAAAAACCGGACACCGTCGCGGATCAGCGGATATCCGAGCTGGAGCGCGAGCGTGAAAAGCGCATGATGGAAAATTCCACTTACCGCGACGCGGAGGTGGAGGCCTATCGGCGCAGCCGCGGCATTTCCGACTCTCCGGAGACGGTGGACACGCGTCCCGTCTCGACGGAGGAGCTGCGCAGGCGCATGGAGAAGCAGGCGGAAGAGCGCCGCAGCCGCTCCTACTGATTTCGCCGTCGCGGGAACGCGCGAAGTTTTCCCGTTCCGCGGGCGTCCGCGTCGCGGCGTCTCTTTCCGAAAAAAAATGTTCCGCTTCATTCTCAAGCGTCTTCTCGAAGCCGTTCCCGTGCTGTTCGTCGTGGCGACGCTCGCGTTTTTTCTCGCGCGCTTCGCGCCGGGAGGGCCGTTCGACGAGGAGCGCGCGCTTCCTCCCGCGGTGAAGGCGCAGATGAATGCGCACTACGGCTTGGACAAGCCGCTCGCGACGCAGTATTTCCTTTTTCTGAAAAACCTCGCTCGGGGGAAACTCGGGCCGTCCTACAAATATCACGGCTGGGACGTGGACGAGCTGATCGCGGACCGCGTGCCGACGTCGCTTGCGCTCGGCGCGGGAGCGCTCGTGTTCGCGCTCGGCGTCGGAATTCCGCTTGGAGCGGTCGCCGCGATGAAGCCGGACTCCTGGCTCGACCGCCTGCCCACCGGGGCGGCGACGTTCGGCATCTGCCTGCCGACGTTCGTCGTCGGGCCGCTTCTGGTGCTCGTCTTTTCGAATTGGCTCGGCTGGTTCAACGCGTCCGGCTGGAATTCTCCTTCGGATTTCGTGCTTCCGGCGACGACTCTCGGGCTCGCCTACGCGGCGCCGGTGGCCCGCCTGATGCGCGGCGCGATGCTGGAAGTGCGTTCGCAGGATTACATGCGCACGGCGAAGGCGAAGGGGCTTTCCCCCGCGAGAATTTATTTCGTGCACGGGCTGCGCAACGCGCTTCTGCCGGTCGTCACCTACGTCGGCCCCACGGCGGCGGGGCTGATTTCGGGCTCGTTCGTCGTCGAGTCGATGTTCAACGTTCCCGGGCTCGGGCAATTTTTCGTCAACGCCGCGTTCAACCGCGATTTCACGATGATCGTGGGGACGGTGCTGTTCTACGCGGCGGTGCTGGTCGTGCTGAATCTGCTTTCGGAGATCGTGCTCGTGAAGCTGAACCCCCGCCTGAAATATGAATGACGCGGAAATGAAATCGGGCGGGGCGGGAACGGCGGTCTCTCCGTGGCGGCGTTCCCGCGAGCGCTTTTTCGAAAATCGCGCCGCGGTCTTCGCGGGAGCGTTCGTGCTGCTGATGCTCGTGCTCTGCGGCGCGGCTCCTCTGATCGCGCCGTTTCCGTTCGAGGCGCAGGATCTGGCGCTCGGCGCCGTCGGCCCGTCGCGGGAACACTGGCTCGGGACGGACACGCTCGGGCGCGACGTGTTTTCGCGCCTGCTTTACGGCGGCGCGGTCTCGCTGAAGGTCGGGCTCATCGCGACGGGCGTCTCCTGCGTGATAGGCGTCGCCTACGGCATGGCGGCGGGCTGGTGCGGCGGAGCCCGGGACAGCGTGCTGATGCGCTTCGTGGACATTCTTTACGCGCTTCCGTTCACGCTGTTCGTCATTCTGCTGACGGTGCTTTTCGGGCAGGACATGCGCCTGATCTACGTCGCGATAGGCGCGATCTCGTGGCTGACGATGGCGCGCATCGTGCGCAATCAGACGCGGGAACTGCGCACGCAGGCGTTCGTCGAGGCCGCGATCTGCATGGGGCAGACGCCGTTCAGAATCATGACGCGGCACATCCTGCCGAACATTCTCGGCACGGTCATCGTCTACGCGACGCTGACCGTTCCCGGCGTCATGCTCACGGAGGCGTTCATCAGCTTCCTCGGGCTCGGCGTCAAGCCGCCCATGACGTCCTGGGGGCTGATGATCAAGGAGGGCGCGGACGTGATGCGCGATTATCCGTGGTTGCTGCTTTTCCCGGGAACGTTCTTCGCGGGAACGCTCTTCGCGCTCAACGTCTTCGGCGACGGACTGCGCGACGCCTTCGATCCGCGCAAGTGAGCTTTCCTTTCCGGCGTCGAAAAAGAAAGGCGTTCCCGCGCGGGAACGCCTTTCTTTCGAGCCTCGTGCTCTGATTTTTTTTTCGCTCAGGCGACGAGGCCCGCGCCCGCGCCGATCGTGGTCTTGAAATATTTCGGACGCTTGCCGAATTTCGCCTCGAAGGCCGCCGCGACCTTTTCCGCCTGCGTTTCCGTGAAGTCTCCGCTCGCGAGAGCGATCGCGATTCCGCCGAATCCTCCGCCGCTCAGCCGCGCGCCGTAAACGTTCGGCTGCGCGCTCAGTTCCGCGACGAGGAAGTCGATCTCGGGGCAGGAGTTTTCGAAAAGGTCTCGGGAACTCGCGTGCGAGGCCTTCAGCAGGTCACCGACCGCGGAAAGGTCGCCGACGGCGAGCGCGTGTTCCATTTCGACGACGCGCGCGTTTTCGGAAACGACGTGCATCGCGCGCTTGTAGTCCTCTTCCGAGAGCTTGCTGCGGCAGGCTTCGACGGCGCTCGGCGTCGCGTCGGCGAGGCAGCGGATCTTCTCGTCGTATCTGCCGATTTCCGCGGCGGCCGCCATGCAGGAGGCGTGGCGCTTGGCGTAGTCGCCGGCGACGAGCGCGTGCTTCACCATCGAGTTGAACACCCAGAAAACCGTTCCCGCGGGAATCGGCAGCGTGGAAAATTCCTCCGTCTTGCAGTCGATGCGCACGATGGCGTCCTTTTCGCCGAAGCCGGAAACGCCCTGGTCGAGAATGCCGCAGGGCATGCCGACGAAGACGTTTTCCGCCTTCTGCCCCGTGCGGACGATGTCGATCTTGGACAGCGGGAAATCGTAGATTTTGCAGAGCGCGTAGGCCGTCGCGAGCTCAATCGCGGCGGAGGAGCTGACGCCCGCGCCGGTCGGCACCGTCGAGGCGTCGGCGAGGTTGAAGCCGCGCGTCGCCTTCATTCCCGCCTTGCGCAGCATCTCGAAGACGCCGAGCGGATAGTTCATGAACGACTGCGGACCTTTCTGGAGCCGCACGTCGTCGAGCCTGACCGTTCCCGAGGCGTTGAGTCCCGCGCTCGCCATGCGGATTTCGTCGTCGTCGCGCAGGGAGACGGCGACGGAAATGTGTTTGTCGATGGCGACGCCCATGACGAGGCCCTTGTTGTAGTCGACGTGATTGCCGATGAATTCGAGTCGGCCGGGCGCCTGGGCGACGGCGGCGGGAGCGACGCCGAACTGTTTTTGGAAGAATTCCTGAATGTTCATTGCTGATGGGGTGAGGTTGGTGTTGCTTTTTTTTTCGGGTGAGAAAATTCTACGTTTATCCCGGAGAAGCGCAATCAGGAAACGCCTTCGGCGAATCCGAAATCGGCGCGTTCCCGGCTTTTCATTCCTGATTTCCGATTCCGGATTCCTCCGAGACGGCTTTCGCCCAGCGGCGGCAGTAATTGGTCTCGAAGAATTCGACCGCGCGTTCCGCGGGAACGCTTCCGTCGCGGATTCCGGCGGCGAGCGCGGACATGCCCCGGCGTTCGGCGGCGAGCGCGGCGGCGTTCCACGCGCAGACGTCGCGCCAGGCTCCGCGGTCGGCGAGCAGCTCGTCGGCGAAGGCTTTCGCGCTTTCCGCGGTTTCGGCGTCGGATTCGGGCAGCGGCGTTCCCGCGGCTTCGGCGAGCGCCGCGCGCGCGGCGCGGCATTCTCCGAGCGCGGATTTCGCCGCGGCGAGCGTCTTTTCCACGGACCCGCCGACGGCGAAATCGGGATTTTTCCCGGCGAGCCAGCGCGAAATCACGATGCGCCAGGCGTCGAGCTTTTCGGGGAAGTTTTCGAGCCGCGCGAACGCGGCGGCGGTCGCGGAACGCGCTTTTTCGAGCGCTTCGATGCGAGCGAGAGAAGGGCCGTCGCCGCCGAGCAGCTTCGGGAACGTTGCCGCGAGCGAGGAAAACTTTTCCGCGAATTCGGCGTTGCAGGTCCTCACGGCGATGAGGTTTCCGAGATCGACGCGCGGGTCGAGCGGTTTTTCGGGAACGCCGCCGGCGAGCTTCCTCAGTTCGCGGACGACTTTGCGCCGTTTCATCCAGCGCGGAAGCGCACGGGAGATTTCCGCTTCGCGCCAGAGCTTCAGCAGGTCTTCGAGCCGCGGGTCGCTCGAGGCTTCCGGCGGATACGGGAGCGAGAGCAGCGATTCGTGGCGCGCGCGGTTTTCGGCGAGCGTCGCCGCCGCGCGCAGGGCGGCGAGCTTTTCCGCCGCGTCCGGGGCGAGCACGAGCGCGCCATCTTCTCCGCGCACGGCGACGAGCGCGGAAACGAGGTCGAGCAGGGCGCGGAGTTCCTTCAGCGTTCCCGCGAGCGGCAACAGCCCCGTCGCCGCGGTGAAGTCCGCGGCGCGTTCTCCGAGCGTTTCCGCGGCCGCGGAGAATTTCCGCGCCGCGTCTTCCGCTTCCCGCTGCCAGGCCTGCGACCATTTCGCCTTCGCGATCGCGCCGGAAGCGCGGGCGAGGGCGTCCCGCGCGCGCGGGAACGCGGCGGCGAGGTCTTCCGCGGCCTTCATCTTGCGCGCGCGGACGTTCTCCGTGTCGGCGAGAGGCTTTTCCCATTTCAGCTCAAGCTCGGGAACGCCCTCGCCGCGACGGACGACTTCGAGCGCCTCCGCGAGGGAGAGCCCGTTTCTGCGTTTTTCGAGAAACTCCTCCGGAAGCCGTTCGGGCGCTTCGGCGGGCGCTTCGGCGGCGGGGACCGTCTCCGTTTCGGCCGCGTTTTCGGCCGCGAGAGTCTCTTCTGACTGAAATTCGTTCTGCTCCATGACTGAAAAAAAAACGGCGCCGCCTTTCCTCATTCGATGTTCTGCACCTGCTCGCGGAGGCGTTCCTGTTCGTTCTTGGCCTCGACGACGCAGCGGGTGATCGCGGCGTTGTTCGCCTTGCTGCCTATCGTGTTGAACTCGCGCAGAATTTCCTGGCAGATGAAGTCGAGCTTGCGTCCGCTTTCGTTTTCGGAGAAGCAGCTTTCGAACTGTTCGAAATGGCTGGCGAGGCGCGTCAGTTCCTCGGAGATGTCGCAGCGGTCGGCGAAGAGCGCGATTTCCTTGAGAAAACGCGGGTCGTCCAGGTCGATTTCGACGCCGAGCGCGGCGATGCGGGAGCGCAGGGCGTCGCGGAAGTGTCCGACCGTTCCCGCGGCGGCTTCGCGGATTTTTTCCGACCAGGCGCGCAGACGCGCGAGGCGTTCCCGCAGGTCGGCTTCGAGATTCGCGCCTTCGCGTTCCCGCATAGCGACGAAGTTTTCCAGCGCGCGCGCGGTCGCGGCGGAAAGAGCGGAGGAGACGGCTTCGTCTTCGAGCGACGGGAGCGTTCCCGCGCGCGTGCGGTGCAGTTCGGCGAGGCGCAGGAAGACGCCCGCGTCGGGCGCGAACGCCGTTCCCGCGTCCAGCGCGGCGTCTTTCAGTTTTTCGAGCGCTTCGGCGGCGGCGTCTTCGTCCCAGGAGAAAATCTCCGCCGGAGCGGAGGATTTTCCGTTCCCGAAGCGCACGAAGACGGAGACCTTGCCGCGCGCGACGCGGGAGCGCACGAGCGGCGTCAGCAGGCGTTCGGCGGCGGGCGTCCATTCCGCCGGCGCATAGACGGAAAGCGCGAGCCCGCGCTGATTCACGGAGGAGACTTCGACGGTGAAATCCGCGTTTTCGACGGAAAAGACTTCGCGGCCGTAGCCCGTCATCGATTTGACTTTGCTCATGCCCGCGCACTATGCACCAAGCGCCGCGGGAACGCAAAATTGAAATTCCGCCTCGCCGAAAAACGTCTTCCGCGCGTCCGTCTTCCGCTGCGGTCCGCTTTTTTTTTCGGATTTTCCGAATCTTCGGGCGCGCCCGCCCGGCTTCTTTTTGTGTTTCCCTTTCGCCGAAAAAAACTGTTTTATAGTCAGCCGAAATGAGAACTCCAACACCGTCAGTTTATATTCGGGGCATGGGCGTGTACATGCCGGAACGCCGTTTGACCAATGCCGACCTCGAGCGCCTCGTCGAAACGTCGGACGAGTGGATCCGCACGCGCACGGGAATCGTCGAACGGCGTATCGCCGCGCCGGAAGATTCGACCTCCGATCTCGCGGCGAAGGCGGCAGAAAAGGCGATCGTCGACGCGGGCATTTCCAAGGAGGACATCGACCTCGTCATCGTCGCCACGGTCACGGCGGACCAGACGTTCCCGTCCACCGCCTGCCACGTCCAGGCCAAGCTCGGTCTGCGCACGGACATTCCCGCGTTCGACATGGTCGCCGCCTGCTCGGGCTTCATCTACATGATGCAGGTCGCCAACCACATGCTGCGCGCGGGCGACTACAGAAACGTCCTCATCATCGCGGCGGAAAAACTTTCCTCCATCGTCAACTGGGAAGACCGCACTACCTGCGTGCTCTTCGGCGACGGCGCCGCCGCCTACGTGCTGACGAAGTGCAACGAGCCCTACGTCGGCATTCTCGGCAACATTCTCGGCGCGGACGGTTCGCAGGGCGATCTGCTCACGCTGCCCGCCGGCGGAAGCCTCAATCCCGCGAGCTACGAGACCGTGCGCAACAAGGAGCACTGCCTCACGATGCAGGGCAACCAGGTGTTCAAGATCGCCGTGCGCACGATGTCCGACTGCTGCGTGCGTCTGCTCGAAAAGTGCGGCGTCACCGCGGATCAGATCAAGTGGGTGATTCCGCACCAGGCGAATCTGCGCATCATGGACGCCGTGGCGCGCCAGATCAAGGTGCCGATGGAAAAATTCTGCGTGAACATCGAGAAGACGGGCAACACGTCCGCGTGCTCGATTCCGATCTGCATGGAGGAAGTCTATCGCGCGGGCAAGATTCAGCCCGGCGATCTGATTCTTCTGACGGCGTTCGGCGGCGGCTTCACCTGGGGCGCGACGCTGATTCGCTGGAAATGAGTTCCGCGGAAAGGGCCGTCGTCGCGGGAACGCGTATGCGCATCGGAAAAAAATCTCGTCGGACCGTCGTCCGCGACGCGCTTCTGCGCTTCGCGGGAACGCTGGCGCTCGCGGGGCTTTCCGCGTGCGCGGGCGTTTCCGGTGACGCGGGCGCCTCTTCCGCGGGAACGCCTTCGAAGACGGGCGAATCCGCCTCCTCCTCCTCGCTTTCCGATTCCGCGGTCCGCGAGTCGCTCCGCCGAGAAGTCGAGGCGCTCGTCGCTTTCGGCGCGGACGACGCCGGCCTGCCCGCCGACGTTTTTATTTCCGAAAATCTCGGCGCTTACGCGGATTTCCTCATCGAGTGCGCCGCGCGCAGGAACGTTCCCGCGGAGAAGGCGAAGCCGCCGATTTCCGCGCTCGTGCTCGCGTACGCTCAGGAAAGGACGGGCGATTCCTCCGGGGCGCTCAAGGCGTTCGCGGACGTCGTGCTCTTTTTCCCGGACAGCGATTTCGCGGCGGAGGCGCTTTACCGGCAGGGGGAAATTTATTCGGCGCGCCGTCAGTTCGCGCTCGCGTTCGACTGCTTTTCCGCCCTGGAGGATTCCTATCCCGCGTCGCCGCGCGGCGAGGACGCCCTCGTGCAGGCCTACCTCGTCACGGAGATGGTGCGCGCGGGAGTGCGTCCGCTCAAGGGCGGCTGGTTTCCCTGGTTCAAGGACCGCACGCTCGCGCTCAAATACTACGACCGCCTTTACGAAATGGCTCCGCACGCGAAGATTTCGCCGCGGCTTCTCTACAACAAGGGAAAATTCGCGTTCGAGCTTTCCGCCGGCTGGTTCGCCTTCGACAAGACGCTCGACGCGATCGACGCCTTCGAGCGCATGATCAGCATCTATCCCGACGCGGAATTCGTGCCCGACGCCTATCTGGAGCTCGCCCGCACGTATGAGGCGGGCATCGTCGGTCCGGACTGGGACCAGCTTCCCGCGCGCCGCGCGATCAGCTACTACACGGATTTCTACTCGCTGTTCCCGGAGCATCCGCAGGCGGAGGCCGCCTACGAAAAGACCGTCGAGCTCACGAACCTGCTCGCCGCGAACCGCGTGGTCTTCGGCGATTTCTACTATTCCCGCCACAACAATCTGCGCGCCGCGCTCACGTTCTACAACGAGGCGCTGACGCTCGCGCCCGATTCTCCGGCGGGAAAGGACGCGCAGGAGCGCATCGCGCGGATCCGCAGGGGCGAGCGCTCCGAACGCACTTTCGTCGATTGGGTCTTCGGTCGTTATCCGAACTACGATTCGGGAGACTATTTCGACGCGCCGTCGATGAAGCCGCTCGACGAGATGGGCTTCCGCAGCGGCGGGAACGCGTCCGAGGCGTCCGCTTCTCCCGATTCGACGGAGGGTTTCACGGATCCCGGAGAAAATTGAGGAGGATTTTCCTTTATGAAAAAATTTCTGAACCGCTTTTTCGGACGCGCGCGTTCCCGCGCCGCGCTCGCTCTGCTTTGCGCGGGAACGCTGCTCTGCGTCGTTCCCGCCTGTTCGTATTCTCTCGGGGGGCGCGGAGCGCTTCCGTTTTCCACGATCGAGATCGCGCCCGTCGTGAACGAGGCGGATCTGCCGCAGGCGCAGGCGACGCTCGCCCGGGAAGTCTCCGACGCGCTCAACCGCGAGCCCAAGCTCCGCACCGTCGTCGCGGACGGCGACGCCGAGCTCCGCATCGTCATCGCCGATTATCGCCGTCTCATCTCCGCGACGTCGAGCGGAGACTCCGTGATCGCCAGCACGCAGAGTCTGACGCTCGTGCTCAAATGCTCCCTTACGGACAGGCGCTCCGGAAAATATTATTTCCGCGACCGGCAGGTCTCCGTTTCCGCGGACGTCTATACGGGTTCGGCGCCCGGCTTGGGCGAGCCGCAGTCTTTCCCCGTCCTTTCCCGCGAGGCGGCGCGAAAGATCCGCGATCTCGTCACGAGCGTGTGGTGAGCGTCTTCCCGGCTCTCTCATGGATTTCGAAAAAATCTCTTCGCGGCAGAATCCTCGCGTGCGGCGCATTTTCGGTCTGCGCGAACGCGCCGCGCGCGTCGAATCCGGGCTTTTCCTCATCGAGGGCATGCGGGAACTCGAGCGCGCCGCCGCGAACGGCGTCGAGTTCGCCGAGTTCTGCTTCTGTCCGGAGCTGATGCGCAGTCCGCTCGCGCAGAAGATTTTCGCTTCGGCGCGGGAACGTCTCGCTCCTTCGGCAATTTTCGAGCTTTCCCTCCCGGCTTTCGAAAAGATCTCCTATCGGGAACGGCCCGAGGGCGTCCTCGCGGTCGCGCGGGCGCGTCCGCACACGCTCGCCGCGCTGCCGTCCGAGACGAAGGGCGGGGCGGCCCCGCTTTTTCTCGTCGCCGAATCCGTCGAGAAGCCGGGCAATCTCGGCGCGCTCGCGCGCGTCGCCGATTCCGCCGGCTGTTCGGCGCTCGTCTGCTGCGGCGACGCGGGAACGGACGTGCACAATCCGAACGCGATTCGGGCTTCGCAGGGCACGCTCTTTTCCGTGCCCGTCGCCGTCGCTTCCGCGCGCGAGGTGCGCGATTGGCTTTTCGCCCGCGGCGTGACGATTTTCGCCACCGCGCCCGCCGCCGAAAAAATCTACTGGGAGTGCGACTTCCGCGTTCCCGCCGCGATTCTCATGGGCACGGAGGCCACGGGGCTCTCGGATTTTTGGCTCGGAGAAAAAAACGCCGATTCCCGCGTCGTTCCCGTCGCCATTCCCCAGCTCGGCGCGGCGGACTCGCTCAACGTCTCCACGGCGGCCTCCATCTGCCTCTTCGAGGCCGTCCGCCAACGC